>JABDJR010000506.1 GCA_013003415.1 Candidatus Eiseniibacteriota bacterium
AAAGCAAGATGTTACCGGCAACGTCGAATACGATGCCGACAATCACGAGTTCATGACTCACATGCGAGCCGAGAAAATCAACCGGATTGCACGGACCATTCCCGCCACTGAGGTGTTTGGTCCCGACAAGGGTTCGTTACTCATTTTGGGGTGGGGAGGTACTTACGGCGCCATCCGAAGCGCGGTCGCCCGGGCGATTGAGGAGGGTCAAAGTGTTGCCCATGCCCACATTCGCCACCTCAACCCGTTCCCGTCGGATCTGAAAGAGATTATGAGTCGCTACGACAGAGTTTTAATCCCCGAATTGAACACGGGGCATCTTAGAACGATGATTCGGGCCGAATACCTCATCGACGCCATCGGGCTGAACAAAGTTCAGGGACGCCCGTTCTCGGTGGAAGACATTCGCGCACGGATCGACCAACTTTTGGGAGGGAAGGCCTAGTATGAGCACAGTCAAAGACGACAGCGGCCTTACCCGCAAGGACTTCGAAACCGATCAGGAAGTACGTTGGTGTCCCGGTTGTGGCGACTACGCTATCTTGAACGCGGTTCAGTCTGTGTTCCCTCAGCTTGGGGTTCCCAAAGAGAAGTTTGTGGTGGTTTCGGGTATTGGCTGCTCCAGCCGATTCCCTTACTACATGAACACCTTCGGGTTTCACACCATTCACGGGCGTGCTCCGGCGATCGCAACCGGCGTGAAGGTGGCTAATCCTGAACTCAAGGTTTGGGTGGTGACCGGCGATGGTGACGCCCTGTCCATTGGTGGCAATCACCTCATTCACGCCATGCGTAAGAACATCGGGCTTAAGATCCTCATGTTCAACAACCGTATTTACGGCCTCACCAAGGGCCAGTACTCGCCAACCTCCGAGGTTGGTAAGCGCACCAAATCGACTCCCTACGGGTCGGTCGACGCTCCCCTCAATCCTTTGAGCCTGGTGCTGGGAGCGGAGGCCACTTTTGTGGCGCGCTCGGTCGATGTGTACAAACAACATCTGCAAGACACGCTGAAGCAAGCCGCCTCGCACAACGGCACTGCTTTCGTGGAGATCTACCAGAACTGCAATATTTTCAATGACAAAGCCTTCGAGAGCTTTACCGAACGTAAGGTGCGCGAAGAGATGAACATTACCCTGACCCCCGGCGAGCCCGTTCGTTTCGGCAAAGATGGGGCAAAGGGACTGCGTTGGGACGGCCGTCAATTCGAGATTGTCGATGCCACCCAAACCAAAGATCTCTACGTTCACGATCCCACCGACCCCGATCCAACAATGGCTTTTGCTCTTAGTCGTTTGTCGCAAACCGAGTTCCCGGTTCCTATCGGCGTCTTCCGTTCTGTGAAGCGGCAAAGTTTGGAGCAAGGTATTTGGAGCCAGTTGCATCAGGTCCAGGAATCCCAAGGCGATGGAGATCTGCAAAAGATGCTTCATTCCGGGGATACTTGGGAGGTTAAGTAGGCGAGCTCCTAGGCGTTTCCCACTGGCCAAGGCGTTGTTAGGCGCCTGGTCTCATAAGGTCCGCCATGAATTCCCTCCGCTTTGAAGACTTAGCTCGCACCAAACGTGTGGGCAACCCGGTTGTATCTCCCGATGGCGCTCTGGTTGTGTTCACGGTGAAGTCCGTGAACATGAAAGAGAATCGCAACGAGGTGCATCTCCATGCCTTTAAGGAAGGCGAGGGGGTTACTCAACTCACGCGTCAGGGGACAGTGAACTCCAATCCTCAGTTTTCCCCTTCCGGGGATCGCCTCGCTTTCACTTCGAATCGTTCCGGCGAGTCTCAGATTTGGATTCTTCCCCTCGATGGAGGCGAAGCCTTTCAGGCCACCAAAACGCCCTTGGGTGCTCGCCAACCGGTATGGATGCCGGATGGGAAAAGCCTACTTGCCGCCACAACCGTCTACAAAGAGCTTTGGGACTTAAAAGAAGTGGCCAAGCGAGCGGAAAGTGAAAAGGACGACAAGCCTACCCACCACCTTGTGGATGAACTTCTGTTTCGCCATTGGGATGAGTGGAACGATGAGACCCTGGAGCATTTGTTTCTATTTGATATTGCCACCGGGGAAAGTAAGAACCTCACCCCCGGTCCCTACCCGGTTCCCCCGCGTGCCTTGGCCGGGGACCCCGACTACGCGGTGAGCCCTGATGGAACGGAGATTGCTTTCGTCTGATTGCGTGATCCGCACCAGGCGGTGTCTACCAACCTGAATATTTGGACGGTGTCTCCGGATGGGGGAGAGCCCAAACGGGTG
>JABDJR010000541.1 GCA_013003415.1 Candidatus Eiseniibacteriota bacterium
GGTCATTGCTGTCATTGATGGGGAAATCCTGCAGACGCATCCCGATATTCAACCGAACCTTTGGTGGAATCCAGAAGAAGCTGCAGACGGGGAGGACAACGACGTCGGCAGAGAACGTGGTCAGATAGATGATATCCATGGATGGAACTTCACTCTCAACCCTACGAATCCTGGTGGTTTCGCGGATACGTCCACAGACACTCTCAACCATGGAACATCGGTTGCGGGAGCAGTCATTGCTGCTAGACAGGGGAGCGGTCTTGATACTGGTGTGGTCGGTGTGGCCTACAATTGCAGGCTCATGTGTTTGGTTGCATCGCTTCGAGTAGAGGTGGGAATGGCTATTCAATATGCAATAAACCAGGGAGCTGACGTGATATCAATGTCCATAGGTGGGGGCATTGTGAGTGGCTTTGATCCCGTCGGGAATGCTATGAGACGGGCAGTTATGAACGGTATTCCGATCTTCATTTCGACAGGTAACGGAGCTGATGGGCCACAGAGAAACGACTGCGCCTTCACAGACGTCACTTTTATCCGAGATGGAATGATCGCAGTAGGCAATGTGTGTTTCAATGGAGAGAGAGTGCCAAGCTCTTCATATCTTCCTGAAAGTGATGGGCGAAAGTACCTCTCTGTTGTTGCTCCTGGAGGGGGGGTGCCTGCTGCTTCTTTTGCCCCAGACTCAGTATGTGCTGCCGATCAGTCAAAAAGCCGGTTCACTCACAACAGTCTTTTTGGAACTGATGGTGAGTGGACCCCAAACTTTGGCGGAACTTCAGTCTCTGCTCCTTTTGTTGCAGGTATCGGTGCCCTCCTAAAATCTGATGATCCAGACCTATCAGCGTCGTCGGTTCGAGAGATCATTGAGCTAAGTGCTGTCGATGTTCTTTTCGATCCAACTACGCAGGACACACTCGTCGGCTGGGATTATTTCACAGGTTATGGAGTAGCTAATGCGCATCGTGCTCTTCTATACCCTATGATTCTAAAGCCTGATGCATCAGAAACGGTGTGGTGCGGCGATTCCATTGATATCGAATGGCGTGTTCCGAAAACAAACACAAGTAAAGATACCTGCGACGTTTATGTTTCTTATGATGGTGGTGACAGCTTTACTTCAATAGCAACGGACCTTGTTTTTTCATCCTATCCAGGCACCTATTCGTGGACAGTGCCTGAACCGACGGAAGACCACATTGACGAGGTCTACTTTAGGGTCATTGCCCGACACGACGAAGAAGGAGCAGGAGACTCGAGATACTCGGTTGCCGACACCTCGGATTTTGCCTTAACCATCCGAAAATCCCTGGCCGGGACGATGTCCTCTGACTCGACCTGGTCGGAAAGAGCAGTGGTCGGGGGGGATTTTACCGTTCCGAGCGGTAAGACTCTGACTGTTGACCCTGGAACGGAGATTCTTTTCAAAGATGAGGATTCGACAAGCGGAGGGTCGGACAGCCTTAAGTCTGAACTGATTGTTAAAGGCAAGCTGTCTATCCCTGGCACCGTTTCTTCACCCGTGAGTCTTAAGTCACGAGAAAGTGTACCCGCCGAGGGGGACTGGTATGGCATCAGCGCTACCACAAGCACCGGCGTGATTGACCTTGCCCACACCACGATTCGGGACGCGGTCTATGGTGTCGTTTCGGCCACCGACACCACGATCATTGATACTTGCACCTTTCTGGCCAACGAAAATCAGGATCTCAAGCTGGGTGGCTCACCGGATGTCTGCAAGATTACGGGCTGCACCATCACGGTTAGTGGAGGTACGGGAATCGATGCCCAAGACGGCGCCGACAGTATTGAACTTCTGAGCAACACGATTCTCTGTGACAGCCTTACGACAAACGGAATCTGGCTGGAGAACCCGGATGCGACCGTGACTGGGAACACGGTCAAGGATTGTACGGCAGGGAATGCCGTATACATCTATGCGGGAAGTCCAAGCCTAACCAAGAACACGATCAAGGATTCAAAATACGGAATCTTTGTTGATGGAGGATCGCCCGATATAGGCACATCCGCAACGGACAGCGACAATACGATCACAGGTAACACCAGGGGAATCTACTCAAAGTGTCGAGGGCCAGGGTCTTGCCCCGTGTGCAATAGTTTCGCTCCGAAGGTCAGAAATAACTACATCGCCTCGAACGCCACCGGGATCTACGTCGACAAACGGGGTTTCATCGACTGTGGTACCTCTGCGCTTGACCCGGGCAACAACACCTTTGCAGGAAATACAGCCTACTGTATTAGAAACGTTGGGTGTTCTTCCGACACGGTACAGGCGGTTGGAAACTGGTTCGGAGCGTTCCCCCCAACCGTCTGTTGGAACGGTCAGGTCGATGCGACTCTACCTCTTGCTACGGCCCCCTCATCAATCCGAACCCTCGACATTGAACGAGTGCATCCCTTCAAGATCCTCGGAGTCATCCCCAACCCTGTTGTGGGCTCGGCCCAGATTCAATTCTACGTCCCTGATTCAGAGCTCGAAGTAGAGATTCAGATTCTGAGTGTTTCAGGTCGCCTTATTCGGTCGTTCGGCACAAAGAGCTTTTCTCCAGGTCATCATGAATTCACTTGGGATGGTAACAGCAGTAACGGAAGAGCTGTTGCCAGCGGGGTTTACTTCGTGAGGGGAATTAGCGGTTCGGAGACGGTCTCTCACCGGTTCTTGGTACTTCGGTAGGGAGGGAATGATGAAACAAGGAATCACCAAGCTAATCGCTCTTTGTATATTCACCTTAGCCACTTCAACAGCTTCCGTCGCCGACGTTGCTCGCCTGGCTCCTGATGCATCAGCGCTGTGCCCTGACGATGGAAGCGGGGGTTCCCATGTTGTGTTTCTCTTCGACCTGTCGGAACTCCGAACCGGGGAGGGAAGGGTTATCGATGAGGCTTTCCTCGACTGGGTGGTGCCCAATCTTTCATCCGATGAAGAGATTTTGTTTGCTGTTTATCGCATGGAGAGCAGCTGGAACGCAGTTCAAGTGGCAACCGGTCTGGAGCTTCCCTTGTGGGACTCCGATGAAGTTTCAGGGTGGAGCATTGAGCCGCTGGACTTCCAGAGGCACGGAGGGCTTGTCAGGCTAAACCTACGGCCTTTAGTTGAGGATTGGTTGGATGGAACCCAAGCAAACCACGGCGTGTTTGTTGAGTTTTCAGATTCGCCAAGCGTTGAGCTTGCATCGGAGCTCAATGCCGCAAGGTTGATCATTCGCTACGGATTTGTTCAATAAAGAGACTCAATGGGATATAAACGTGTCTAAAACCGTCAAAGATTTTGGAGAAGCTGGTGTCATTGCGCTGGCGAAGAAAACTTTCCCGGATCCCCCTCGAACCCTAGTGGGAATCGGAGATGACGCGGCCGTGCTCCCTCCCGGAAAGAAACCTTGGGTTGTTACCACGGATACCCAAGTGGAAGGCACGCACTTTCATCGTCGCTGGACTTCCGCCTTCGACTTAGGCCACAAAAGTTTGGCCGTGAACCTGAGCGACTTAGCTGCGATGGGGGCGAAGCCCTACGCGGGAGTTCTTTCTTTGATTCTCCCCGGAGATCTCAAGGTGCCCGCCTTGGGCGACTTGCTCAAAGGGATGGCCTCTTTAGCCGCAACCGAGCCCCTGCATCTTGTTGGTGGCAACGTCGCTCAGGGATCGGAACTGTCCCTCACCTGGACGGTTTGGGGGCACCCTACGGGAAAACCCTGGTTCCGTGCGCGCATGAAAACGGGGGACGTCGTCTTCCTTACCGGAACACCTGGGCTTTCTCATTTGGGTTGGAAGATGTTTGAGGCGGACCAACCGGGCGCTTCCGCGAAGACCGGATTTGCAAAGAAGACCCGTATGGGGAAAGGGCCACTGGGCGCGTGCCGGCACCGCTTCCTTCGGCCCACCCCGCGCACCGGTTTGATCAGTTCGCTGAGACGTTTCGAGCCGACCGCCGTCATGGATACCAGCGATGGACTCTCCAAAGATCTACCTGCTTTTGCCAAAGGGTCACGACTCGAACTCGACGCCGACGCGCTGTTTGGATACTCCTCGGTTCAAACAGTGGCCGGACAACTTGGATTGTCTTCGGAGGCGGTGATTCTTGGGGGAGGCGAAGACTACGAACTGTTGGTTACCGTGAGTCCGGCGAAAGCCAAACAGCTAGCCAAAAGCTCTCATCTTGGCTCCGTTCCCATCCGCCAAATTGGCATCGTCACGCCTGGAAAACCGGGGCTCTTTCTGCGTCGAAACCAAAAACTCGCGCCGTTTCCCAAAACGCCCCTGTTCCGCCACTTCTAGGC
>JABDJR010000545.1 GCA_013003415.1 Candidatus Eiseniibacteriota bacterium
ATCCTCTTGACCGATACTCCAGGCACTGCCAATTCCTACAACCGACCCACTTCGATCAAGCTGCGGGCGCAGAGGTCTTGAAAGGCGAACCCGTTCCAGATCGGGGACCTTCAACACATCAGGCAGATCCGCCAAAGGAAGTCGCACCGCCAGGATATCTCCAAAGCGAGCCACCGTTTTCGCGGTAGGAGGAGTCCAGGCACTTGCAGGATCCAGCTCCAAAAAGAGATCGACTAGGACATTGGTGTCTTCACGGGTGATCGCCGGGAGATAGCTTTGGGGAAGCACCTGGTGAGCGGAGCTAGCCAGAACCGCGGGGTCTTTCTTCAGAAGGAGCTCTAGGGCGGGGTCAATTTCGGGAGCGGCTTCAAGGCTTGAAGCACAGAGGATCCAAGCGAGGGCGCCCAGGCAAAACACCCCTAAGCTTCGGAAGGGAAAAACCGAGCGCAAGAGGGGCAAAGGTCCAGAACGTACGACGGCCACAGGAAATTGCATAAGACACCGCTTTGGAACCGAGGGGAAGATACTGGCAAGCTTACCAGCTGATCCCTACAATCAGAAGTGCAATGAAGCCATTTTTAATCGTAGGTGCAGGAGCGGTGGGATCGTCGATCGGGGGCTACTTGGCCCGAGCCGGTCATGCGGTTTGGCTAGTATCCCGCGAAAAGCACGTCCAAGCTATTCGAGCCCAGGCCGGCCTCAAGGTAAGCACCTACGAGGAGGACTTTCTAGCACCCCTCACTGCGAGCGTGCACCCGCCACGGAAACTCCACCCGGATACGGTTATTTTTCTTACCGTCCAAGCCTCGGACGTAATTTCGACCCTGAGGAATTTAGGGGAGCTCCCCAAGCTTCACCCGGTCGTCACGTGGCAAAACGGCATTCAAGCGGAAAACGACGCCGCGCCGTTCTGCAAACAACTTATGGGAGGGATCGTTCGCTACACTTCAACTCTGCTCGACCCGGGAGAAGTCCGTCTCCGGCGTCCGGGGCAGTTGATCCTGGGAGACTACCCTGAGGGTGAGTCTCCCCTCACCCACGAACTCGCCCGCCTGCTTGAAGGGGCGGGGTTTCGTACCGGGGTGGCATCTCACATCATGCAAGACAAGGCCCTCAAGCTCCTCGTTAATCTTGTGAGTGGACCCGCAGTGCTCGTTCGACGCACTCAGAAATGCCCGGAACTTGCGTTCGTACAAGTTCGGCTACTTGAGGAAGGACGCGATGCTTTCCAGGCCGACGGTCTTCCGGCACAGCCAACCTCAGGGTTGGGTCAGCCCTTAGAAGAAATGATTGAGCGCTTTCGAGACGGGGGGAGTGCTCCCGACGGCAAACCCGTCTACAACTCAACCTGGCAAAACTTGTTTCACAAGAGATCTCGCATTGAAAACGCCTATTACCATGGAGAAGTCATTCGCCGTGGCGAATCCCATGGCATCGACACCCCCGTAAATCAAAGAGTTCTCGATCTGTTGGAAGAAGTGCGCCAAAAGGGTCTCGGCCCAGAGCCCTGGACCCCCGAAGAGTTCCGTGCGCGCTTTGAGGATCTCTTGGACTTCAACCAGATGCCGAAACCCCGAGACAACTCGGGAGGAAAGACTCTCGAGATCTAGGTCGCTGCCTCTTCAAGCCCTTCGTACAAACTCTCCACCCGGCCATCGGTAGAGGGTGGCTCTCCTTGGGCTAGCACGAAAGATTCGAACGCCCAGTAGTTTTCCATGCGTTCACCCAGAAACTTCGCCATGTTCTCAACAAAGAGCTTTTGGGTAGCGTGAGCGTCAACCGCAGCCCACTTTTTTTGCACGTGAGAACGCAAATCAATCGTGACCTGAATATCCGCGTCGGGGACCGATGCGAGGGAACGATAGTTCTCGAACTGAGCCGCCTTGGAGTCGGGGATGCTGTACCACCAGACTCGCCCCACCTGGTGAGGCTTGCCCAAATAGGCAAAAGCGTTTCCGTCGGCGGCAAGTGTGACCGCCTCCCCCACCCTACGGGTCACCGTCCGATGATCTCGGTGGCGACTGATCCCGTTTTCATGAAAGGTCAGAACAATGTGCGGCTTAAAGCTTCGAATGGCTCGAACAAACGGGAGCACAATCGTCTCGGGATCGAGCCATCGAAGACCGCTGTCGGGGAGGTTCAGAATCTCTACGGAATCGAACCCCAAAATATCACTGGCCGCGAGCAACTCTTCTTCACGAATCTTTGCCAGCTTGGACTTCCCGATTTTCGCAGACTGATCGATGCTGCCGGCTTCCCCTCGCGTGCAACATAAGAGGGCACTGGGCCCGTGTTCACCCAATGCGGCCAGGGTAGCTCCCGGACCAAAGGTTTCATCATCAGGGTGCGCAAAGAGGGCAAGCGTTCTAGGAATCATGCTTTAACCATACCAAGTGTGGATTTGTTTTAGCGACGAAGGTCAGTTGCGCTCGGGATCCTTGGGCTTTCTTTCCACGAGCTCAGACGCCAACCAAGCCATTTGGCACCTCGAAAGAATGATCTCGGCCCGCTCCTCGAAACCTGGCAATTCCAAAAGTGCTTGTCGTTCTCTGGGATTCCCGCTGACACGCTGAAGGACGAGATGAAGAAACGCGGCTCGACCACGCCAATTGGGAGGAATATCAAATGCCGACTTGGTGAAGAAGCCAAGGCTCTTTCCCAATGCCGCCACCTCCGACACCACCTTTCCGGCCTCTTCCGTTTCCAACCATTCGTGGCGCTCAGGGATAATACGGATCTCGCCTCGCCGATAAGAAGTGTTGCTCTCGACTTCCTTGACCTCGACTCGATGATGACCCTCAACAAGAATTAAGAGGGTGCCGTCGGGGTTCTCCGTGTATTCCGTAACCATGCCAACCCCGGCTACGGAGTGCCATGGCGGCGCCCCGTCGTAGTCTTCGGGAAGACCCGAACGAAGGAGCGTGACGGCAAGCCAGTTGTCTTTGGCCCGCACATCTCGAATCATCTCCAAATACCGAGGTTCAAAGATCCGAAGCGGCAACAGCGTGTTCGAGAAAAACACGGTCTCGGGGAGAGGAAAAACAGGGAGAGTGAGAGGAAGGTCGCCCAGACTCATGGTGGTGTCTAGCTTTCGCTGGAATCAAGTTTCGCTTCGGTGGCCGGCTGCTCGACTTCAAGATATACCTGGCCGCCCTCGATGACAACTTGATACACGGGCACCCGTACATCCTCGTCGAAGGGGGATTCTCCGGTTTTGAAATCAAAGGACCATCCGTGCCATGGACAAACAACAGATTGCTCGTCGACAAAGCCGTCGGATAGTGGCGCCCCCATATGCGGGCAGGTGTCCCCAATGGCAAAAACCTCTTGGCCTTTTTTGAAAACGGCAATGGGACAACCATGGACCTCAACCTGAGTTCCCTCGGACTCCGAGAGAGACTCCAAAGATCCAACACAAAAACGCTCACTCATCCAAATTCCCTTTCGCTAGCACCTAGTCAGTCATCGGGCGGTTCACCCATCCATATTAGTAGGAAGGATCGCCTAGGATTCCCGGGTCTTTTTTCGCTCCAAAAATCGGCCCATGCGCGCATGTTTGTCATCGCTTTCAAAGAGAATCCCCTGGGCTAAGGCCTCAATGGCTAGGCTGGCCTCGGAGGTGCCGCCTTGGGCATTCAAGGCTAACTTTGCCAAGCGGATGGCCGTCGAACCTTGCTTAAGGATGCCCTCCATGAGGGCGGAGGTCTCCTCCTCAAGCTTGTGGGCCGGAACCACCCGATCGACGAGGCCCATCGCGTGGGCCTCTTCTGCGGGAACAAGTCGACCCGTAAAAATGAGATCTTTGGCTCGCCCCATGCCCACCAGCCGTGGAAGCCGATAGGTCGCCCCAGCGCCTGGAATGATACCCAGGCCCACCTCAGGCTGGCCTAGAATCGCTCGCTCGGTCGCCACTCTCAAATCGCAGGCCAAGGCCAACTCGCACCCGCCCCCAAGGGCATATCCGTCGATGGAAGCGATCACGGGGACGGGCAGTTTCTCAATGCGGTGAAAGAGCCCGCCATTGATCGCGCCTAGGGCATCCCCAACATCACGCGCTTTAAGCTGCCCAATATCGGCTCCGGCCACAAAATTCTCTCCCTCGCCGCGGAGAATCACACCACCCAATTCCTGGTCCACCTCTAAGTCGACCAAAAGGTTGTGAAAGCAGCGCACGACTTCCAGTGAAAGGGCATTCTTTTTTTCCGGGCGGTCGATGGTAAGGATCGCAACCTTGCCGCGACGCTCACAACGAACGGGATCAGGATTGGTCATGATGTTCTCCGATGGCCACCGCAACTTTACCGAAGACCGAACGCTCTTCTAGCATGCGATGCCCCTTTGCAATGTCCTTGAGCTGAATCGTTTCATGAAGTACAGGTTTGAGTTTTCCGCTGGAAACCAGCTCAAGAATGGTATGGAGTTCTCCCCGACTTCCCATCGTCGAGCCCAACACGGAGAGGCTCTTGAAAAAGATGTGAGGCAGAGAGGTTTCTGCCATGGGACCGCTTGTGTTGCCGCAAAGAACCAATCGTCCGCCCCGCGTGAGCGACCTCAAGTTCGGGCCCCAGGTCTCTTTGCCCACGTGATCGAAAATGACATCGAGTCCGCGCTTGCCTGTCCATGATTTTGCAATCGCGGCAAAGTCTTCCTCCCGATAGTTCACGCCGAGGTCTGCCCCTAAAACTTGGGCTTGCTTGAGCTTCTCTTTCGACCCGGCTGTCACCATGACCCTGGCTTGCAACAGTTTTGCGATTTGAATACCCGCGGTGGAAACGCCGCTCCCGGCGGCATGGATAAGAACGTCCTCTCCCAGCTGCAACTCGGCTCGATCTACGAGCATGTGCCACGCGGTGAGAAATACGAGCGGAACCGTAGCTGCTTCGGCAAAGGTAAGATTGCTCGGCTTGGGCAGAGCGTTTTTAGCCGGGACCACGATCGTCTCGGCAAAAGTGCCATCGCGATGCTCCCCAAGAATTCCGTAGTGCCGACAAAGATGATCCTTCCCCATGGAACAGGCCCCACAGGCACCGCAGGCGAGCCCAGGGGCAAGCACGACCTTGTCACCTACGGTGAGCCCCGATACCCCTTCTCCGAGGGCCGCGATCACGCCCGCACCATCGCACCCCAGAACCATGGGAAGGGGATACTTTACGCCAGGGACACCCTTGCGAACCCATACATCCAAATGATTTAGAGCTGCCGCCTCAAGTTGAACTCTAACTTCTCCCGGCCCCGGTTCGGGGATCGGGCGGGATTCCACCTTGAGAGCCTCTAGCCCCCCGTGTTCCCGGACCACAATCGCTTTCATTTCCATGGACGAACCTCCCAGGAGCTAATCATGACAGGCCACTTGGACCTTAACTAGCCACCCGTTGACCAAAGGAAAGAGCCCCCGCTTGGGGGGCCCTTGACCTAAAAGGAATGCATCGGGAGGGAAGATCAGGGCTCCTCATCTTGAGCGCTGAGATCAAACAGAGGCCCGAGTTCGGTTCCCGCAATCCAGAGTGTGGCCTGGCCGGCCATGGCCTCTGGTAGTTCCGTGGTGATATGAAAAATCGATTTGTCGGTGATATAGAAGATCTTCTGACGTTCTTCCACCAGTCCCGACTCACGGTAAAGGTCGAAGGGCTTAAAGCGTTGGCCATCGACGTACAGCGAGAAGTCTTCTTGACGAAGAGAGCGCGGCGTAGGTGCGGAAAGATAGAGTGTGGTGGCCACAAACACGTTGCCGTTTTTGGGACGATGCATTTTGTAGACGGGTTCCGATTCACCGCCCGACAGCTGCCTTCTTTGATCTGTCTTCAGCCTCAGCTCGGTCAAGATTTCGCTCGATACCAACGAACTGGAAAGCCCGCTAGAGGCCATTTCTGCCATTTCTTTACCCAGAGAGTGGGTGTCTCCCAGAAGGCTCAACCTGAGGTTCGGCACCTCAGTTTCGGGCACCTCGACCGTTAGATTCAAAGCGGTGCGAGCTTCAATGGTCACACTCTCACCTCGGACCTCGGCCAAGCCCTCTTCCTTAAACCAATCAAAAAGCGGATAGGTTTTCTTGTTGCGATCATGGAATCGGATTTCATCCGCCGAGAGAGGAAAGCTATCCCCTTCGTGAGCAATGTAGACCACGAGGTTTAAAAACACGTTTCCCTTGGCGGGGGTTTTCTTGACATAAACCGGTTCCTTCGCGCCACCGGGCAGGTCACGCATGCGGTCGGTTTTTAAACGCAATTCGGTCTCGGTTTTGGGATCTCCAAGGATCACTTCAAGCTCAACTGGAGCCGCGAGACTGCTGCTCGCCACAAAAACGCTTGCGACCGCAGCGATGATTAGACGTGGATACATAAAGGTCTCCTCCCAGGCAATGGCCTACCCCATCCCTCTATTCTATCGCAATCTAAAACCCCTCGTAGAGAAATGAGTTTCGGAAAAGTCAGGATTGGCAATCAAGAAGGGCTTACGGCATCGCAATGGCTGGCTATGTCATCAAATAGGCACCCACGGGGCTATTCGCCCCAAACAAAAAAAGTGTTTAGGGGTACGAGGTGCTTCAGCTAAACGAAACCAAGATTCGCCCGACTATCCCAAGCTCACCCAAACCGATTTGCTACGCGTATAAGCTCTCACGCCTTGCTCTCCCAGTTCGCGCCCGAAGCCCGAGGCTTTGGTTCCGCCGAAGGGGACGGCGGCGCTATAGAGGCCATAGGTGTTGATCCACACCGTCCCCGCATTCAGAGCTGCGGCGGTGCGATGCGCTTTCCCCAAATCGTTGGTCCAAACTCCGGCTGCCAACCCGTAGGGGTTTTGGTTAGCCTCAAGCACAACCTCTTCCACCTCTTTGAAACGAATGATGCTAAGAACAGGGCCAAAGATTTCCTCTTGCGCAACGCGCATGGTGTTGGACACGACGGTGAGCACGGTGGGCTCATAGAAGTAACCGCGGCCGTCTCCGACCTCGGCGCGCTTTCCACCGAGGGCAAGGTTCGCACCCTCCTCTTGCCCAAGTTTCACGTAACCCTCAACCCGGTCTCGTTGGGCCGCAGAAACGAGGGGACCGATCTTTGTACCCATATCCGTGGGGTCGCCGGGTTTTGACTTGCGGGCCCGATCAAGAACCATGGCGATGAACTCGTCCGCGATCGAATCTTCCACGAACAACCGGCTGCCGGCCGTACATGCTTCCCCTTTGTTGTAGAAGATGCCGGTGATGGCTCCGCGGGAAGCGGCATCCAAGTTGGCATCGGCAAAAACAATATTCGGGGACTTGCCCCCCAACTCGAGGGTTACGGGCGTAAGCGAGTCGGCCGCCGTCCGCATGATGCCCTTCCCCACTTCGGTGCTTCCTGTAAACGACAGGCGATCCACATCGGGGTGCGCGACCAGCTCCGCCCCTGCGGTTGGGCCAAACCCGGTGACGATGTTCACCACGCCGGGAGGAAAGCCAACCTCTTCAATCAACTGGCCCAACTTGATTGCAGACAACGGAGTTTGCTCCGCCGGTTTTAAAACCACCGTGTTTCCGGCGGCCAAAGCGGGAGCGAGTTTCCAAGCCGCCATGAGAAGAGGGAAGTTCCAGGGGATGATTTGTCCTACCACCCCAAACGGTTCGTTCTGGACATAGTTCAACATTCCCGGTGCGTTGGGAATGGTGGAGCCACCGAGTTTCGTTGCCCAGCCCGCGTAGTAATTGAAGGCGTCGGCCGCCATGGGGACGTCAATCTTAGACGCTTCGAACATGACCTTGCCCTGGTCCGCGACTTCGATGGCGGCAAAAGCATCTCGGTTCTTGAGGATGGCCCCAGCCAACTTCTGCAACAGCGCGGCTCGTTTTGCCGGCGGAAAAGCCGACCACTTTCCTTCGAAGGCACTGCGGGCAGATTTCACAGCCCGGTCGACGTCCGCCTCATCGCCGCTGGCGACAGAACCAATCACTTCCTCCGTAGCGGGATTGATGCTCTCAAAAGTCTCTCCGCTCGAAGCCGCTTCCCATTCCCCACCAATAAACAAACGTCCATCACTCTCAAGTTTCATCGTTGTGATTCCTTATGCAACTCATTCAAGAAAAACTAGGCTAGAGGATCCCACTTGCCAGGCTCAAGCGTAACCCCGAGGCCATCCGCCATGCGGTTGACATAGTTGAAGTAACCCACGACTTCGGCCAACCAGAGAATGGCCTCATCTTCAAAGCCTTGATCGCGGAGCCGGTCGAGATCACCAGGCTCCATAGCGCCCGGACTCAGGGTCAGCTTGACCGCGTAATCAACCATGGCGCGGTCCCTAGGTGACAAGTCCGCCGTCGCCGGATCTTTGGCCACGGCGATGACCATGGCTTCGTCTTTGCTTAGAGCACGGAGAGACTCCCCGTGATGGGCAATTCAGTAATGGCAATCGTTCGCGGCGCTGACGGCGGTGGCAACTAGCTCTCGGTCGCGACGGCTGAGCGGCCCCCGAGAAAACATCACTTCCTTGTAGAGACCGTAGTGAGCCTCAAGGCCCTCCGGGTGAAGTCCGTGAATGGAAAGAATACGATCCATCTCGGGCTCCTTTCCCCGAAAGCGATCGTTCAGGCCACGCATGTACTCGCTACCCCGACTCCAATCCGGAATCTTGATCCAAGCCATGCCTAAAGATCCGTGTAGACGGGACCGCCTCCCCCTTCGGGGGGTACCCACGTAATGATCTGATAGGGATCCATGATGTCACAGGTCTTGCAGTGCACGCAGTTGGAAGCATTGATTTGAAGCTTCTTGCTTGCTGGAGCCTCTCCTTCAACCATTTCATAGACCGCCGCCGGACAGAAATACTGGCAGGGGTTTCCGAATTCCTCGGTGCAGCGGGTGCTGCAAATGTCGAGATCGCTGACAATGAGATGCGATGGTTGATCTTCTTCGTGCTTGGTGCCGGATTTATAGACATCGGTCAACTTGTCGAAAGTGATGGTGCCGTCAAACTTCACTTCCACTTGCTTGGCGCTCGCGTCGCCCAAGGGTCGCATGTGGGTGTGATCCTCACTCACTCCGAGCTTGTCTCCACCCAAACCATTGCCACCGGTGACCATGAGCACTCCCGCATTGACGAGGCCCGACCATCGCCCACCCTGGAAACCTTGGTGGAAGTTGCGCACTTTGTAGAGTTCTTGTCGCGCCTCGCTGGAGGCGAAAAGTTTGTCGTAGTGACCCAGACGGGCCTCCGAATAGTCATCGGCGAGAAGCGCTTCGAAGATGGCCTTGGCCGCCATCATGCCACTCTCGATGGCAAGGTGAATGCCCTTCAGACGCTCTGCATTGAGGAAGGATGCGGAATCCCCAATGATGAGCCCACCGGGAAGCACACGTTTGGGCATGGAGAAGTAACCGCCTAAGGGCACCGTTTTCGCCCCATAGCGCTCCATTTCGCCACCTTCAAGCATGCCCTTAATCCAGGGGTGCATTTTGTAGGCCTGGAAGACTTTATGCGGATCCATGTAGGGATTGGCGTAATCGAGACCCACGACATAACCCAAGGAAATCCGATCGTCCTTCATCCCATAGATCCAGCCGCCGCCGTAGGTCGAACTGTCCACGGGGTGCCCCATCGTGTGATACACCACGCCCGGCGCCACCCGTCCCGGGGGAAGTTTCCAAACTTCTTTAATCCCCGTTCCGTAGGTCTGGGGATTGGCACCGGCAAGAGAACGCTCACGGGTTAAGAGCTTGGTGAGATTGCCGCGGGTTCCCTCCGAGAAAACGGTGACCTTCGCCTTGAGGTCGGCTCCCGGTTCGAAGTTTCCCTTTCGGTTTCCATGCTTATCGATGCCGGCGTCTTTGATCCGAACCCCGGTGATTTGATCGCCCTCGGTTAAGACCGAGGCCGCGGGAAAACCCGGGAAGACATCGATGCCCCGACTCTCCGCCTGCTCCACCATCCAACCGGTGAGCCGGTTTAAGGACACCACGTAGTTGCCATGGTTCTTGAGGGGCGGCGGGGTAATAGGAGCGCGGACGGCTCGTGTCGAGGTGAGATAGAACAACGCGTCGTCATTCACCGCCGCATCGACGGGACAATCTTTGGTTCGCCAATCGGGAATGAGGGCGTCGAGACCCCGAGGGTCCATCACCGCTCCGGAGAGCTGGTGCGCCCCGGGTTCCATGGCCTTTTCAATCACGGCAATGGCCGGTTCTAGTTTCTGTCCCTCACCGGAGGCTTCGATCTTCTCATTGTGGGCGGCGACAAGGTCGCCAAGATGGATGGCTCCTGCAAGACCCGCAGGCCCTGCGCCAACAAAAAGAACATCCAACTCCAGTTCATCGCGCTCGAAGTCTTCTGCCATGTCGCTCCTCATTGAAAATAGATCGTTGTAGGATACCGGGCTAAACCGGGCTCCGCAACGAGAGGCCATCGACCAATTGGGAATACGAGTTATACACTTCGTGAAAAGGAGACCCCGTGGAACGCCCTCAACAAACTGCTTACCAGGCTAAATGGGTCCTTCCCATCCACGCCCCGGCGATCGCCGATGGCACCGTCGTGGTGAGCGGGGGCCAAATTGAGGCGGTTGGGCCCACCTCTGAGCTTCTGGACAAGTTCCCCTTCGCCGAGTTGGTCGAACTCGGAGAGTCCATTGTGCTTCCTGGCCTGGTCAACGCCCATACCCATCTCGCCCTGACCGACGCGGTTGAAGATCTACCCGTGGGCAAGGGCTTGTTGGAGTGGCTGAAAGTTCTGGTCCCCCAGGCGCGCGAATTCGACCAAGACACCGCGCGCGCCGGAATTCTGCGAGGGCTGCAACAATCTCGAGACCTGGGAACCTCCTTAGTAGGAGACATCCTCTCCCACGGCGAAGCCGTCGAAAGCTATTTTGAGCAGGAGGAGGTATGGTGCCGCGTCTTTATGGAGTTCCTTGGGGTTCGGGAAGGCAGTGCTCATCAATCCCTGGAGAGAGCCAAGGAGCATCTCAGCCGGCTTGAGGCCAGACATTCTCCCCGGGTCACGGGCGGGTTATCGCCCCACGCACCCTACAGCGTGTGGCCGGACCTGTGGGAGCCTATGGCCGTCTGGGCGCGAGAGCGGAATCTGCCCTGGACCACTCACCTGGCCGAACCTCCCTCGGAGTCCGAGTTTTTGCTCGAAGGAACCGGACCTATCCTCGACTATTTAAACTGGTTAGGGGCTTGGGATGGAACCTTTCCGCGCCTGAGGGATCGAGGGGTCGACTACCTCCACGACCGAGATGTTCTCGATGACCTCACGCTTCTCGTGCATGGGGTGCATCTGACTCCGGAGGAAATTGAGAAAGTTGTCATCAACGACAGTTGGGTTTGCCTGTGTCCTCGGAGCAACCAATTCTTGGGCCTGCCCCCCGCCCCAGTCGAGGATCTCTATCACGCGGGAGCTAACCTGTGTCTGGGCACCGACAGCAAAGCCTCCAATTGGGATCTTGGGATATGGGGGGAATTACGATCTTTGCGGGGGATTGCCCCCACCGTCCCCCCCTCAGCTCTACTCCGAATGGCCACCGCCAACGGGGCCATGGCTCTGGGATTCCTGGGGAAGCTAGGAACGATCCATTCCGGAGCGGAGGCCCAGCTGTTATCGGTTCCCTGCTCAGAACTTGGGGACGGCGACCCCCATCACTTCCTGGTTTCCGAATCGATAGAAGACCGGTTCCAATGGTTGGGAAAGCGCCCGTGATTTGCTAGAATTATTGGCTCGAAACTAGCTACACCTTTTATCACACCACATTTGCGATCCTTCATTCCTGGACCGCGTTCACTCCCCTTCTAGGAGTTCCATTTGCCTGAACTTTCGGTTGTCATGCCATGCCTCAACGAAGAAGAGACCCTGGGCATCTGCATCGAAAAAGCCAACAACACGATCAAAGAACTCGGCATTGACGCCGAAGTCGTTATTGCCGACAACGGCTCCACCGACCGGTCCGTGGAAATCGCGGAGTCTCTCGGCGCGCGCGTAATCCATCAGCCTCTGAAGGGCTACGGCAACGCCTACCTCGCCGGGTTCGCCGGCGCCCGCGGCAAATACTTCATGATGGGAGACTCGGACGACTCCTACGACTGGACTGAGATTGGTCGCTTTCTGAACCCTCTGCGCGAAGGCGCCGACATGGTCATGGGAACGCGACTCAAAGGTGAGATTAAGCCTGGAGCGATGCCCTTCTTACATCGCTACCTCGGGAACCCGGTTTTAACCTGGATTCTGAACGTGCTCTTCCGGACCGGCATTTCCGATTCCCATTGTGGTATGCGCGCCTTCACAAAAGACGCCTATGAGCGCATGCATCTCAAAACCTCGGGAATGGAATTCGCCTCGGAGATGGTGATCAAAGCGTCGAAGGCCAAACTCAACATCACCGAAATCCCCATCACCTTGCATCCCGACAAGCGCACACGCCCGCCCCACCTGCGCACCTGGCGCGACGGTTGGCGCCACTTGAGTTTCATGTTGATGTACAGCCCGACCTGGCTCTTTCTTATTCCCGGGCTCATCTTATTGCTCCTGGGAGTCGGCACCATGGCTGCGTTGTATCCCGGTCCACTAACTCTCTTTGGGCGCGAGTTTGACGTGCACACGATGATGCTCGGCAGCTTGTTCGCCATTCTTGGAGTTCAAGTTCTCACCACAGGACTTTTTGCCAAGGTTCACACTTACGAGAGGCATTTCGATCGACAAGATCCCATTTTGCGAACCCTCGCCAAGTCCTTCAATTTAGAGAAGGGTCTTGTCCTGGGACTGCTTGTGTTCCTGGTTGGGTTCATTCTGGACTTCAGTGTTTTGCGTCAGTGGATCGCCGTGGACTTCGGAACGCTTAGCGCCCTCCGGCCCGCCATCGTAGGGGGTACCCTCATGGCCGTGGGTGCTCAAATTGTTTTCTCGTCGTTCTTCCTCAGCATGCTTTCGGTCAAAGTTGCCGAGCTTCGCGAAGACGCGAGTTCCGACAATCCTAAACTTCAGGCCTCCTAAGATCTCGTCGATAATCGTCTACGGGTCACGAGAGAGGTTTGACAAGGTTCTATGAACAATTCTTCTGAAGCTACCGCTAAAGATTTCGCGGCCCTCAACGGCCACTTAGGTCTGAGTCGCAAACTCCGAGGGCTCGACTACGTTCGTTGCCTTGAGTTTCCCCTGGTCTACAATCTGCTGCAGCTTGAACCGGGAATGAAAGTCCTCGATGCCGGTTCGCGGACCAGTGTGTTCCCCTTATTCATCACGCAGCACAATGATGTGGAGATGCACGCGACCGACCTCGATCCCGAGATCGATGGTCTTTCGCAACTTGCGGCCAAGCTACCCAACCCTAAAGGCAAGCTTGTCGTAAAGCAGGCCGATCTTCGCAAGCTTCCCTACGAAGACAATACTTTCGACCGCATTACGGTCATTTCTGTCATTGAGCATGTCCCCGATCCCGGGGACACTGAAGGAGCCAGAGACTTGGCTCGGGTGCTAAAACCCGGAGGAAAACTGATTATCACGGTACCGTTCGGTATGACCGACCGTGATTTCTTCATGAATCAAACTGTCTACTCAGAAGATTTCAAAGGCGACCCTGTCTTTTTCCAGCGCCACTATACGCCGGAAACTTTCGAGCAACGCCTCATTGAGCCTACGGGTCTTAAGGTGGAACAGCGTGCCTACTTTGGTGAGGCCGGCTACCCCTTCTTCAACCGGTTTTGGGTCCTGCCCTCGTGGATTCGGCCCATCAAGGCCTTGTACGCCTGGCTCTCGCCCTTCTTCGCAGGGAAGTTCATGAACGTTTACGATTCACCCGCTCCTCTCACCCTTCAGTCTCCTCCCATGATCACCGCCAATGGGACGTTTGTCGTTCTGACAAAATAGATGTGCGGGATCACTGGGTTTTTCAAACCCACCAGCTCTGAGCTTCCAGACCGTTCGATCATTGAGGGTATGACCAAAACTTTGGCTCACCGGGGGCCCGATGACCTGGGCCTCCATCTCGATGCAGGAGTCGCCTTGGGTTTTCAACGACTCAGTATC
>JABDJR010000553.1 GCA_013003415.1 Candidatus Eiseniibacteriota bacterium
ACACCACATCGTAGCGACCTTGAACGATGGTGGTTGGAATGTGCTTCACCTTATGGATGTCGTTAAGGATCTGTTCGGGATGATCGAAGAAGCCACCGTTGGTGAAGTAATGACATTCAATGCGCGCAAACGCCACCGCGAAGACCTCGTCTCCGGTGCTTTCAATGAGTTTGGGGTCTTGAATGAGTTTGCTGGTTGACCCTTCCCAAACACTCCAGGCCCGAGCTGCCGCTTTGCGCACTTGGGGATCTTCACTGGTGAGCCGCTTGTAGTACGCCTTCACCAGATCGTCGTGCTCCTCTTCAGGAATAGCTCCAAGATAGGTTTCCCAAGCGTCGGGGTAAATGAAGCTCGCGCCCTCTTGGTAGAACCAGCGAATTTCTTTGGGGCGAAGCATGAAAATGCCGCGCAAAACCAGGGCCTGAACTTTCTCCGGGTGCTTTTCGGCGTAGGCGAGGGACAGCGTGCTTCCCCAGCTTCCCCCGAATACAACCCAAGTGGCAATCTTCAGATGTTCCCGAAGTTTCTCGATGTCGGCGACCAGGTGCCATGTGGTGTTGTTTTCCAAGGAAGCGTAGGGGGTGCTTTTACCGCATCCTCGCTGATCGAAAAGAACGATGCGGTAGGCCTCGGGATCGAAGTAACGGCGGTAATCGGGGATAGAGCCGCCTCCGGGTCCGCCGTGAATAAAAACCACCGGCTTGCCGTTTGGGTTTCCGGAGACTTCGTAGAAAATGGAGTGGCCATCGCCAACATCAAGATGGCCATGATCGTAAGGTTGAATTTCGGGATAAAGCGTGCGCACGGCGTTCTCCTTAAGATGGTGAAGAGGGGTATTCTACGCAAGAAGGAGCAGATGGGCTACGCTTTGGGCCTTCGGTTATGTGGACACTAAAATGTCCCAGTAACACCGAGTCCGGCGTATCGTCTCCGAGGAGGAAAGAGATTGAAACGAAGCCCTGTGACTACCGTTTTGTTTGCCCTGGCCATGAGTCTTTGCGTTCAGGGTTTGGCCGAAGCCCAGTTCCGAGGGGCTTGGCTCCCCGACGCTCGCACCATCACGGCCCAAATTGGAGCGAGCTACAGCGATACGGACGACTGGTTTTGTGGCGCGAACTTGGGTCACTGTACGGCCGGGGAGCGGGGGAACCTCAGCGACACCATTGAGAGCGAAAACGCTCAGACCAGCTCCTTGAATTTTAAGGTCGAAGTCACGCCCTTAGAGTGGCTCTCGGTTGACGCCCAACTACCGTTTCACAACTTGGACTACGAGAAGTTCTTTGGAGGTGGTCCGGATAACTCTCTACGTTTGGACTCCCAAGGGGTGGGGGATCTCCGTTTGGGCGTGCGTGCAGGAAAGCGCGTGGGAGCGTGGGGCTTTTCCGGGGGTTACGGCATTGAATTTCCCACCGGCGACTTCGACATTTCCGCAAACCTCATTCCCGTGGGGCAGGGGACAAGAAACCACGAATTGTTTTTGGAAGTGGGGCGCTCTCTGCATCCCGCGCCGGCGTATTTAGAGGCAGGTGTGCTCTATCGCATTCGTGAGGCCTTTGTGAACGAGTTCGATGTTGAGACCGATTGGGGTGATGAAATCCACGGTCGTTTGGGCGGGGGAGTGAATGTTAGGGGTGCCTGGTGGCTCAAAGCCGACGTGCACGGATTTAAGAGTGGCGAGCGGACCACCAATATTCCAGGAGAGCCCAGCGATCAGTTTCGAAGCTCCTTAGAAGTTACCCCTGGGGTGCTCTATCAGCTCAAGGGATTGGGCTGGTTAGACGCGTGGTTACGTTTTCCCCTGGCGGGTCGAAATGCCCCCGGAGACGTTTCCTTTGGATTTGCGGCAACCGCTCAGTTGGGCATGCCGTAGCTTCTTATCGTTTGTCCAACTTTGGGAATCTTTTGCACCTCAGAATTAGCCGTTTCCGGGTCACACCGGCGGGATTTATTGCGTAAATCGAATGCCCTATGGCATGGTGCGTACTTACGGAATTATAAGGGGGTCCACATGAAGAAACAGTCTCTCTGGCTGACCGTACTCTCGGTCGCCGTTCTTCCTTGGGCAATGAGTTGTTCGGAGTCAGAAACGACGACCGGACCAACTACAGAGCTTGAGGTTCCCGACGATGGTGATCTTCCAGAAGATCCAGGTCTAAGTTTCGACTTGGCCTGTCTTACCACGCTTCCCATTGAGAATCCTTTGGCGAATGGTGGTTATGATCCAACCGCCATTCCCGCGGTGAGCGATCCCGAGTTCTTGCCGCCGAGCCAAATCGATTTCATGGGTCCAACCGATCGTGTGTTTGGAGTGGAAATCGAAGGTGTGTTCTTGGCCTTTCCCACAAAGATCCTGAACTACCATGAAATTTGCAACTTTCAAGTAGGAGACACGCGGTCCGCCGCAACTTGGTGACCTGTTACCTACTCGTTCGTTGAACTGAGAAACACAGAATGGACCGATCTTAGTAACAAGCGTAAATCCTCCTTCTTGGTATCGGGTGCCTTGATGGATAACAACCTTGTTCTTGTTGATGTTGAAACCCGCACCACTTGGCCACAGCTCTACGCAATGGCCAACCAGGGGCCCCGCCAAGGCGAATGTCTTGAAATCGGCCGCAATACGGTCGACACAACCTATGACTTGTGGAAGAAGATGCATCCCGAGACGTTGGTGATGTCGAATCAGAACGAAGCCAAAACCGATGTGAAGCCGGAATGGTATGGCACGAATCCCTATGCATCCTATTGGGACACTTCTCTCGATCCGGTGAATCCGGTCTGGCGTCCCGATGACCGCATGCATAAGAAGACGATCGTCTATGGCATTCATGCCGATGGCGAGAGTGCGGTGGTTACTCCGTCGAAGCCGGTCACGCGCCTAACGATTGGCGAGTCCGATGTGATTGTCTTCTATGATGAGCCGAGCTTCACTTGCTATGCCTTCGAGAACAATTTCGACGGTGCAACCCGTTCCTTTGTCGCGGCGGAAGCTAGCGAGGATGGTATCCCTCAGTTCCGCGATACAAACACGGGAACGGTTTGGCGCATCGACGGAATTGCGGTTTCTGGCGAGTCCAAGGGTGCGCGCATGGCGCAGATGCCGGGCCTTTGGGTGTACTGGTTTGCCTGGGCGAGCTTCTTCCCGGATACGCGAGTGTTGAATTAGAGGCTGTTTGTAAGTTCGCTGAAAGCCTTCGATAGTTAGAATCCCCTCGGGTCTGTAGATCCGGGGGGTTTTCTTATTTCTAGGGGTTTCGGTGTCGCTAGCGTTCGGTTTCTAAGCCGCTGTTTTCGCGTTACACTCCTTTCGGTCGCGGTCATCCACCTACCGGAAGG
>JABDJR010000556.1 GCA_013003415.1 Candidatus Eiseniibacteriota bacterium
GGTGTCAAGCAAGCTGCTAGAGACCACCTTTTCTACGATTCCATAGGGGAATCCGCGGCGGAGCAAAAACTGGGAGGCTTTCTGTTTTGCCGCCTCGGGGGGAAGCTTCCTTAAGCCTCTCAGTTTGGGCTTAAGGGCACGCTCAGCGGCTAGAACCGGGTCTTCCTCCCCCTCCAGCTCAGCCAAGGTGGCCGCGATAATATCTCGGTCAACTCCCTTGGCCTGAAGCTCAGCCTGGAGGAGGCGGGGGCCTCGGGGCCGACGTCTTTGTCGACTTTCCACGTAGGCCTGGGCGAACTGTTCGTCGTTGATGAGCCCGACCTCCTGAAGCCGGTCTAGGACCGTCTCAATCACCTCGGAGTCATAGCTTTTCTTCCTGAGTTTTAGCTGAAGCTCACGCCGACTATGCATGCGTCTTTCCAAAGCTCGCAGACACGTTTCTCGGACGCGCTCTTCTACAGGAATGTCGGATCTCGATGATGGTTTTGGGGTCATCGTTTTCTCACTGCGGACAGGTTTTCTTCACTTTACTCATGGCGAGGACATGCCTCGCTTCATGGGTCACGAAAAAGAGGCGGACACGAGGTCCGCCTCTTCAACGATTTCAAAAACACCTCGTCATGAGGATTAGCTCTTGGAACGGGAACCGCGTTTCTTTGGGCTTGGAGCGGCGGACTCGTCCCCCTCAGCCTCGGCCTCGGCGTCGGTTACATCGGCGGGTAGCGCCGGTGCTTTCATGCCGGGTAACAAGGGAATCCCGAGGCTCGTTCGAATTTTGGCTTCGATTTCGAGCATAGCTTCGGGGTTTTCACGGAGGAAACGGCGAGCGGCTTCACGCCCCTGCCCCATTCTCTCTGTACCGTAGGAAAACCACGTTCCCGATTTCTCGATGATGTTCTTTTCGACGGCCATGTCGAGAACTTCACCCGTTCGGGAGATACCTTCGTTGTAGTAGATATCGAATTCGATGACACGGAACGGCGCCGCCACCTTGTTCTTGGCTACTTTAACTTTGACCCGGTTCCCCACGATTTGATCTTTGTCTTTGATGCTGGCGATGCGTCGAATATCTAACCGAACCGAAGAATAGAACTTGAGTGCGTTCCCTCCGGTTGTGGTTTCGGGATTTCCGAACATGACCCCAATCTTCATCCGAAGCTGGTTGATAAAAATCACCGTGGTGTTGGACTTGGCCACACTCCCCGTGAGCTTCCGCAAGGCCTGGCTCATGAGGCGGGCCTGAAGACCCATGTGGGAATCGCCCATCTCGCCTTCGATTTCAGCCTTGGGAACCAAAGCCGCTACCGAATCGACCACGATGACATCGATGGCGCCGGAGCGGACGAGCTGATCGGTGATCTCAAGAGCTTCCTCGCCCGTATCGGGTTGGGAAACATGAAGATTGTCGAGATCGACCCCAATGGTATTGGCAAACTCAGCCGGGAAAGCATGTTCAGCGTCGACAAAAACGGCGGTTCCACCGAGTTTTTGCGCCTGAGAAATGATGGTCAAAGCAAGTGTGGTTTTCCCACTTGCTTCAGGTCCGTAGACTTCGACAACGCGGCCGCGGGGAACTCCCCCAATACCGAGCGCGTTGTCGAGACCCAAGGAACCGGTAGGAATGGACGGTACTTTCACCGCACGATCCTGGCCCAGCTTCATAATAGAACCCTTGCCAAACTGTTTTTCGATTGAAGAAACAGCGAGGTCTAAGGCTTTTTGTTTTTCTTTGCTCACTCCCGCTCCAGCGGCAGACTTCCGTGTGCTCTCCTGCACGTTCTTGCTCATGTATTCACTCCTACGGACAACTTGTTCCGGTACTGCGGAACCCAAACGAGGTAAGCCAAACGTGGCAGACCCAGATCGAGTCAGTCCAGCACGGACAAAGCGTCTCGAAACGGACAGAGTTTGTCTGTATGAGAACCGTGTTCAGTGGGGAAGTCGTCACGGTCCAGGACGACGGGGGTTTTGAGTACGCTAAGTCACGACTCGGTTTGTGTCAATGGACTTTGTCCTCGCCACCCCCGATCAATCGGTTACTGGAGTTCCATCGCCTCCGTGACGAGTTTTCCGTCTTGGATACTGCCCTTCATCTTCGCCTTCTTAGGTCCGGCGCAGAGACCGGCAGAGTGAGCGTCGATGGGGGCTTTGGGGGCCATCATGGCGGTGTCACCAATCTTTACGGCCGTCTGGCAGCCCTCGGCGCCTTCAAGCTTGTACACACAACCGGCACAGCCCACTTCGACTTCCACTTCGCCTTTGGCCAGAACCGCCTGAACAGCTTGCATACCAGCGTCAGTCATGGAACTCGCGGCGTCCTTGGCCGCATCTTCTACTTTGGCCGTATCGGTTTTTTCACCGGAACAACCCATCAACAGGAACACGGACATGGCCATGGTGGCCAAAAGAATCTTGCGCATTAATATCTCCTAGGTTTTTGGCACCTCTCCAGCCAGCGGTGCACGCCTTAGAATCTCATATCTGGGGGAACCCTGCCCCAGAATACTGCGAACTAAACAAAGCTCAGTCACCGGGAGCCCCCAGACCGGAGCCTTTGGAAAGGTCTCAACCGTTTCCGGCGAAAACTTGGTTCCTCTGGGATCCCGCAAACGCCCCAAAGTGAGATGAGGAGTAAAGGGCTTGTCTCGGGGGCCAAGGCCTTCCCCGGATAGCGCACGGTCCAAGGCACGAGAGAGCGCGACAAGGGTGTTGCTTCCCGCGCCACCTCCAAGCCAAATAACTTTTGCGTTTTCCCATTTCGGGAAAGCCCCTAACTCACGGATCTCAAAATGGAAAGGCGCAGTCATGCCCGCGACACGTACTAGAGCATGGGTCACCTTGAGCTGATCCGAGGGTGGAACACTTCCCAGAAACCGAAGGGTGTAGTGAAGATTAGCCGGCTGAGACCATCGAACTGCCTTAAGACTTTCGTCGAGACGTTCAACGTAATCGCTTATTTTACTTTGTATCTCCGGGGCAGGAAAAATACCTATGAATAGACGTTCCAAGACTAGTCTCCCGCGAGAATCGCACGACGCACCCGGTCGAGGGCGGTGCGAGAGGTGCGAGCAATGATCATGGCACGGGTTCCCGTGCCCGTATGAGACCAGGCTTCCGTGCCTCGAGCATGAGCCAGGGCCATATGAACGAGACCGACCGGTTTGTCCTCTGTGCCTCCCCCGGGCCCCGCGATTCCGGTGGTAGCCAGGGCGAAGTCGGCACCGGAGCGCGCTCTGAGACCCTCGGCCATGGCTCGGGCTACCGGCTCCGACACAGCTCCATGTTCCTCAAGGAGACGCTCGGGCACACCGAGGACACGAACCTTGGCTTGGTTGGAATAGGTCACCGCCCCCTCCAAAAAGTACCGACTGGCACCGGGAACGGCCGTGATCATAGCCGCAATCGCTCCTCCCGTGCAGGACTCGGCAATGGCCAGCGACTGAGAACGCTGCACTAGAGCTTCCCCCAGGGCGGCGGCTAAACTCTGGGTCCCCGTCGCATAAATGTGATCTCTAAGAATGCGACGAATGTCCGACTCGGCCCGGTCAAGCTCCCGCTCCATGCGACGCGCATCTTTCCCATGGTGAGTCAGCTTCACATCGACCCCTGGCATCTGGGGATAGAACGCAACCCCCACCCCTCTCCATTGATCCATGGTTCCCTCTAGCATCTCAACCAGAGCCGACTCTCCCAGCCCAATGGTTCTAAAAACGCGGGTCTCAATGTCGGGCAAGTCCAGATTCTCTTTCATCCAGGGAAGAATCTCGTTTTCCAACATGAGTCGCATTTCACGGGGGATGCCCGGCACGGCAAAAACCAACGCGTCCCCGTGGGCCACTCGAAAACCGGGCGCGGTTCCGATCCCGTTGATCAAGGGCTCAGCCCCCTCGGGAAGATCAAGCTGGGTATAGTTGATCTGTGGAATTTTTCGAGGAGCGTACTTCCTAAAGATCTCCTCCAACCGCGGAACCAGATCTTCGCGGCGAACCTGTGCTACGCCCAAGGCCTTGGCCACCCCAGCGCGGGTAAGGTCATCCGGAGTCGGGCCAAGCCCGCCCGTAAGAAAGACAATCTCGGCTTCACTGGCCGCGCGGCGCACCGCTTCTGCAATCAGGTCAACCTGGTCGGGAACCGTGACATGGCCGGTAACAAGAAGGCCCAAGCCTCGAAAGACTTGAGCCAATTCTCGGAAGTTCGTGTCTTGAATGTCGCCCGCGAGAATCTCATCGCCAATGGTTAGGATCTGGGCGCGCATGAAACTTAGTGGTCTTCGTTCCCGTGAGAGTCATCGCCGCCGGGTTCCGTGGTTCCACCTTGGCTGGAGTCTTCGCCGTGAGAGTCCTCCCCGTGCGCATCATCGCCACCATGAGCCCCTTCCCCATGACCATCGTCCAGATGCGGGATAGAAGACTTGGGAAGAACCTCGATCGTTCCCTGCTCAAGCACATCAACCTCACCCCGTCGCTCGGTATCCGCAAGGGTGAAGATGAAGAACAGACTCAAGAAAATAAACGCGGCCACAAAAACCAGACCGTAAAACTTGTCTTCATACTTCAGGTGCATGAAGAACAGAGCCACCAGCGAGGCCTTCAGGGAGGCCACGGCGAGGGCAATGGGAACCTGGAACGGGCCAGCGTCAAAGTAGGAGACCGCCACCGTCACCCAAGTGAGAACCAAGAGCGCCGCCGCCACCCCAAAATAGATCTTTAGGGGAAGGACATGGGGGTGGTGAACGTAATCGTCGTGTGCGTGGTCAGAATGATCGTGACTCATCTTTATACCAAATAGTAGAGAGGAAAGAGGAAGATCCAAACCAAGTCAACCAAATGCCAGTACAACCCGACTATTTCAACCGGCGTATACCAGGCGCTGGAAAACTGACCTTTGGCATTCTTAACCCAAAGCCAGGCAATGACAATCATTCCGATGAGCACGTGAACCCCATGAAGGCCGGTGGTCATGAAGTAGAGCCCAAAGAAGATATTACCTTGCGCGGGTGTGTCTGCACCGTGGGGTGTATACCACTCGCCCGGAAGCAGGCCATGTTCGAATTTCGCCGAGTACTCAAAGTACTTAATAACCATAAAGACGGCAGCCAAGGCAAAAGTTGCAATGAGGAACAGGCCGGTGGCTTGGCGGTTATTGGTTTGCGCAGAACGAACCGCCAGGGCCATGGTGAGCGAACTCACAATAAGCACCACCGTATTGGTTCCACCCATGATTCGATCAAGGTGGCCACTTGCCATTTCCCACATTTCGGCGTGGGTATTGCTGAACACGGCGTAGGCAACAAAGAGACCCCCGAACATGAGAATTTCGGTCGCAAGGAAAAGCCAGAATCCCAGCTTGTTCGACGCTAATTCTTGTTCGAAGTGTTCAAAGTGGTGACCGACGTGATGTTGGTAATCACTCATAAGCTAATACTCCTGAGCCTTCCTAGTGGCGCGTGGGCTTTTGGCCCCCGTAGAGGTAGTCGTAGTCGTAGGGACCATGTTTGATCTCCGGCAATTCATGGAAGTTCTCTAGAGGAGGCGGTGAACCCGTCTTCCATTCTAGACCCGCAGCTCCCCAGGGGTTGGCAGTAGCCTTCTGACCGTTCTTCAGGGACCAAAGAAGACTGACCGTTGCGATCAAGATTCCTGCCCCCAGGATCCAAGACCCAAAGGTGGAAAACTGGTTCAAAGGAGCAAACTGCTCCAGGTAGTCATAGTAACGCCGGGGCATGCCCTTGCTACCCACAACAAACTGGGTAAGGAAGGTCACATTAAAGCCAATGAACACGAGCAGGCACGCAAACCGGGAAATGTTCTCGGGATACATGCGCCCGGTGATCTTTGGCCACCAGTAGTAGATTCCGGCCAAGAACGCCATGACCGTTCCACCCATCATCACGTAGTGAAAGTGAGCCACTACGAAGTAGGTGTCGTGAAGATGAACGTCGACCGAGAGCGCGCCGAGGAAAATACCCGTGAGCCCCCCGATCGAGAACAAGAAGAGGAACGCAAGGGTGTACAACATGCCGGTGGTGAGAGCGATGGAGCCTTTGTACAGCGTTGCCGTCCAGTTGAAGATCTTAATGGCCGATGGAATGGCCACAAAGAACGTCAGGAACGAGAAAATCATGGTTGAGAACTCGGACTCGGCGCTGAGGAACATATGGTGTCCCCAAACCAGAAAGCCAAGGACCGCGATTGCGATCGAAGAGAAGGCCACGAACCGATAGCCGAAGATGGGCTTGTGGGAAAAAGCCGTGATCGTCTCTGAGATCACACCCATCCCCGGTAAGATCATGATGTACACCGCCGGGTGGGAATAGAACCAGAAGAAGTGCTGGAAGAGAACCGGATCACCACCCAGGGCAGGATTGAAGATACCAACCTGAAAAATCTTTTCGGCCGCAAGCAGAAGCACCGTAATAGCCAAAACCGGGGTGGCTAAAATCTGGATCAGGGCCGTTCCGTAGATGGCCCAGCAGAAAAGCGGCATATCGAACCAGCCGATTTTCGGATCTCTGAGCTTGTGCATAGTGACAAGGAAGTTCAGTCCCGTAAAAATAGAACTGAAGCCCAGAATAAAAATGCCTAAGCCCATCCAAATAACGCTGCCACTCTGACGAATACTCTGGGGCGTGTAGAAGGTCCAACCGGTGTCCACACCACCAGTGATGATGGCCACGATCGTGAAGATAGCTCCCACCACCCAAATGTAGTAGCTGGCGAGGTTCAGCTTTGGAAATGCGACATCTTTCGCCCCAATCACGAGGGGCATGATGAAGTTCCCGAGTGCCGCCGGAATGGAGGGAATGATAAACAGGAAGATCATGATGATGCCATGGAGGGTGAAGACCTGGTTGTAGGTCTCCGAGCTCATGACGGTTTGGCCGGGTGAAAGCAGCTCGAGCCGGATGGCCAGAGCAAGCATGCCCCCGACCAGAAACGCCGCCATCACCGAATAGAGATACATGACCCCAATCCGTTTGTGATCGTGGGTGGTCAACCACGACTTCAAACCCTTCGTAACGTTCAGATAATTGACGTCGGAAGGAATGTCAGGATTAATGTCTTCGACTTGAGTCGCCATTTTTCGTTTCCTTACTGCAGCGTCTTGATGTACTCGATGAGACAAAAGATGTCGTCATCTGTAAGAAGACCCGTAAAGGTAGGCATCACGCCTTCGTAGCCGGCTACAACCTTTGCATTGGGTTCAAGCATCGATTCTCGAAGATAGTTTTCGTCGACCAGCACCGAACTGCCGTCAGCGAGAGATTCCTGGGAACCCCAAAGCCCTTTAAAAGAGGGACCGGTCAAAGCCGTTGAGCCGTCGATGGAGTGGCAGGTGGCGCATGTCTTGCTGACAAAAAGTCCCTCGCCGTATTCCGCTGGGTCCTGGTCTTCCTGCCGACCCGTATTCTGGCCCATCCACTCCTCAAACTCGGCCTGCGTCTTGACGATCACCTTCCCGAACATCTGAGAGTGCTCCGTACCGCAGTATTCGGTGCAGTACATATCGAACTCCCCCGTCTTGGTGGCTTCAAACCACATGGTGGTGTACTGGTTGGGGTAGGCGTCCATCTTGACTCGGAAATCGGGCACGAAAAAGCTATGAATCACATCGTCGGACTGAAGCAGGACTTTGATGGGAGTATTAACCGGGACCACCATCTCGTTCACGCTAGCGGTGGAGACCCCGGGCGTATTGACCTGCCACAACCACTGCTTCCCTCGAACCGAGTATTCCATGGCATTGGCAGGTGTGATGTGGAGGTCCATATAGCCTTTGAACCCCCAAACGAAAACAACCATCAGCAGAAGGAAAGGGACAACCGTCCAGGTCACTTCCAGGGGCGTGTTGTGACTGGGCGAGGGTTTATAGGGAACTCCTTCACGCCGGCGATACTTCGCCATGAAGAAGAACATACCTCCCATGACGAGAATGAAGGCGATGGCGCAACCCCAAAAAATGAAGTAGTAAAGCGCATCAATATCGGCAGCAACCGTCGAAGCCTGAGGTGGTAGTTGTAAGGTGCCTGCACCGTTCATCTGATCATCCTTATTGTCACGCGGCTCGCGCCACGCGTTTGTCCTTCACCCAGAGAAGGCCAACAAAAGTACCCAAAATCGCAAAGGTCAAAGCGCCACCGATTTTCATCACGTTCATGGCTACCAAACCATATTTGTGTCGTGATGCATCGTAGCGAAAACAATACAAAACCAATTTTTGAAGCGGCGTTCCCAGCCGCCCCTCCGATGCTTCCATCAAAGAAAACCGAAGCTCTTTGGTGGGATAAGAGATCCCATAAAGAGTTCGTGAAATCTGTCCTTTCGGACTCAAAACAAACATTCCAGCCCCGTGAGAGAACTCTTCCTGATCTTCGAGGTACCGATAGGGAAAACCCACCGCCTCGGCCAAACTCCTCACCTGGTCCGGCTCACCCACCAGAAAGTTCCAACCATCTAAAGCGGTTGGCTTCTCTAAAGCTTGGACATAATTCTCTTGTTTCAGCTTGGCAAGCGCCGCCGTGTCCTGCGGGTCGAAGCTCACCGAAATCACGTTGTATTCCACACCCGGAGACCAATCTAAATCCTTGGCTCCAGCCACAAACCCGTTGATCACGAGGTTGCAAAGCATGGGACACTCAAAATAAACAAGTTGCACCACCAAGGGTTTTCCGTCCTCCAGAAAATCCTCGAGCGTGACGACTCTCCCCTCCTGATCCGTAAACTCCAAATCTAGAGGGACAAAATCTCCTGCTTTGTCCTCAATCTCAATCCCCTCTAGCTCGGGTGGCGTGTAGTCGGCAGGCTGTGCAAAGGCATACCCACTAACCATCATCCCCATGATCCCAAGCCAGAAGCTTTTCACTACTCTTGTCCTCGCCTCCGCGATTCTTCAACAACCAATTCCATGGCTCGCTCGGTTGGAATCCGAACCACGCCCTTATCCTTGTCGTTCCATCCATAACTATTCATGGTGGTAGACATCTCCAAGTTCAGCTTCACAAGATCTGGATTCGGGACGGACAGGTATCGCTCGTAATAGTTGTCGTAGTTGGCTTGCTTGAAGTACGCGTCACCGACGATAAACGTGGCCGCTAGAAATAAACCACCAATAACAAAGCTGATGAGAATGATGTCGTTTCGAGTTTTCTCGTGATATTTGTTCGCTTCCATTTTCTCGTCCGTCCTAATAGTCGTTGTGGAGTCGCAAAGACTCAGGAAGTCGCGGATCTCCAACCGGAACCAACGGATTCTGGCTGAGTTTTCTCACAAATAAGGCCACCAATATCGTGCACACAGCCACCAAGCAAACCAAATCAATCCAGCTGAAATGGATTCCCTCTTTGTGGTGAGTCGGCATGACCATCCAGTACAAGTCGAGGTAGTGCATGACCAACACCCAAACCGCCATGAAACCGATGAGGGCAGGGCGTCGCTTGGACCACTGGGACATCAGGATCATGAAAGGCACGATGAAGTGACCGATGGCCAAGCCGAATGTCAGGTACTTCCAACTGCCTTCGAAGCGATGGATGTAATAGAGCGTTTCCTCGGGAATGTTGCCGTACCAAATCAGAAAGAATTGGGAGAAGGCGATGTACGCCCAAAAGACACTAAAGGCAAACATCAGGCGCCCGAGATCTCGAATGTGATCATCTCTGATTACGGTCTCTAAATACCCGCCACGACGAAGAGCCAGCGCGGCCAAGGTCAGCGTACCAAAGCAGGCAAGCGCGCTACCGGCGAAGATATAGACGCCGAAAATTGTTGAGAACCAATGCGGATCGAGAGACATCAGCCAATCAAAACCCATGAAGGTAATGGTGAGAGCAAAGAGAATCATGCCCGGGGCACTGCGCCGTTGCATGGTCACGGTGGTATTTGGATCGGCGCTCTGGTCTTGCTTAACCGAATTCGAATAGAAGTAGCGCGTCATCAGGGTCCAAATCAAGAAATAGACTGCAGCCCGAATGACCCAAAACGTCACATTCAGATAGGGAGCCTTATGTTTCAGAATGGCGTCGTGCTCAACCGCATCATGATGGGTCCAGTGATAGAGATCATGATTCCCCAGAATGACAGGCAAGAAGAACAAGACCAATAGCGGCAGCGGGCTCATTAAAGCTTCCGCGATTCGGCGGATGACGGTGCTCCAGCTTGCTCGCGTCAGATGATGCAGCATGACAAAGAACAAGCTCGCCACCGAGATGCTGACCCCAAAGACCATGGCGGTCAGCCACGAGAAGTAGAACTGTTCCCGATCAACCACGAACCCAACCGCGCAGAGAACCAAGGCTACAACCGCGACCATAAAGAGCCGCGAAATCTTGCCTCCCCAAGCGCCAGCGGGGACTCGAATGCGATCGGTGATATCCATAGAACTCACTAGTCTAGCTCCCCGCGTTTGTTGACCGGTACGTCATCGATGGTGGCCGTCTGCGCTCTTTGAAGAGCGCGAACGTAGGCCACGATGGCCCAACGATCTTCCGGTGCAATCTGGTTCTTGTAGCCTTGCATGGTGCGGATTCCGTTCGTGATGATGTCGAAAAGCATCCCGTCCGGGTGATCTAAAACACGTTGTTCCCAATAGGTAGGTGGCCTAACAAGATTGCCTCGAGTTACCACGATGCCATTGCCGGCACCCGACGCATCGTGACAGGGTGTGCAGTAGATTTCGTAGCGTTCCTGCCCACGCTTCATGAACTCCGGAGTGATCGCGAATGGAGACGTGGGAACAAAGTCGGTTTCACCAGGGCCAAACTTACCCTGGTACATAACCGTATCCTCTTGGAGATTACCGCGAGCCACCGTGCCCACCACAGGTCGGCGCATCATGCGACCGTCCTCAAAGAACTCCGTGGCCCCTTGGGCCTTGAATTTCTTCTGCACTTCCATATCAGGAATAATGACAAGCGGACGTTCTTCGCGCGGCAAGCCTCGCGAGCAGCCGATCAAAAACACTGCGGAAAAGAGAAGTGCGGGAATTAGCCGTTGCATCGTAGTTCGCATTAGCCCCTCACCTCTTCGATGTGAGTTCCGCCCAACCCAGCCATAAACTCTCGGGTGGTTGAGCGACTAAACATGGGGTCTTCCGACTCAATGATTAAGAAGAAACCGTCATCGGTTACTTTGTGGAACCGACTGTGGTTAAAGGCCGGGTGATACAGCCGGGGCAGTCCGTTCAGAGCCAACATGCCGAAAACAGCGGCAAAAGCCGAAAGCAGCACCGTCAACTCAAAGATCACGGGGACAAAGGCCGGCAAACTCAAGTAAGGCTTACCCGCAATCTTGATGGGATAGTCGATGGCACTCGTCCACCACTGGAGCGCGAGGGCACCGATGCCCCCCGTAAAAGCCCCACCCAAAACCAGCCACGGCACTTTGGACCCTGGGATCTTTAGGGCCTTGTCGATGCCGTGAATAGGAAACGGGGAGCAGGCGTCGACTCTCTCGTAGCCAGCATTGCGTGTGGCTTCGGCCGCATGCAGCAGAGCTCCCGGCGAATCGAATTCCGCCACCATTCCGTAAAGAGCTTCCGTCTTATCCATTACTTCACCTCCGCAGGCTTGTGGTGCGGATCGGCTTCGGGCATAACGCCCTTCACTTCAGCGATAGCCACCATGGGCAAGAATCGCAAGAACAACAGGAAGAAGGTAAAGAAAAGACCCATGGTCCCAATGTAAGTACTGACGTCGAACAAAGTCGGACGGAAGTAACCCCAGTTTGCCGGCAGGTAATCCTGGGACAAAGAGGTGGCTACAATCACAAAACGCTCAAACCACATTCCGACGTTGATCAGAATGGACGCCACGAACATGACGGGAATGTTCCGACGCAGGGAACGGAACCAGAACACCTGCGGCACCAGCACGTTGCAAGTAATCATGATCCAGTAGGCCCAGGCGTACTGGCCTTTGGCGCGAGCCAGGAAGATGAAGCCTTCGTAAGGGCTCGCACTGTACCAGGCAATGAAGAACTCCATGGCGTAGGCATAGCCCACCATCATGCCGGTCACCAACATGATCTTATTCATGTTGTCGAAGTGATCGATGGTGATGAGGTTTTCCATCTTGTAGATCTTACGGGCGATAATCGCCAGGGTAAGCACCATGGCAAATCCGGAGAACACGGCTCCCGCAACAAAGTAAGGCGGGAAGATGGTGGTATGCCAACCCGGAACGACAGAAACCGCAAAGTCGAAACTAACGATGGAGTGAACGGAAAGAACGAGAGGCGTTGAGATACCGGCCAGAATGAGATAGGCCTTCTCGTAGTTTATCCAATGACGATTGGAGCCTCGCCAACCAAGGGCAAAGATACCGTAGCCAAGTTTTGCAATCTTCCCTTTGGCCCGGTCTCGGAGCGTTGCCAAATCCGGAATGAGTCCTGTGTACCAGAATAAGAGAGAAACCGTGAAGTAGGTACTAACCGCGAATACGTCCCAGAGAAGTGGACTGCGGAAGTTCGGCCAGATGAGCTCCCAGTTTGGGATGGGAAGGGCGAACCAAATCAACCACACTCGACCCACGTGAATCGTCGGAAAAACCAGGGCGCAAATAACGGCAAAAATGGTCATGGCTTCGGCGAAGCGGTTGATACCGGTACGCCACTTCTGTCTAAACAAAAACAGAATGGCACTAATCAGCGTTCCCGCGTGACCGATACCCACCCACCAAACAAAGTTGACAATGGCCCAACCCCAAGCCACCGGCATGTTCAAGCCCCAGATACCGGTACCTACCCAAAACAGGTAGCCGATTGAGGCAACCATGACTCCCAACATGAGAAGGGAAATACCAAAAGCGATGTACCACCCGATGGGCGTTTTGCCTTCGATACTCCGGCAGATGGTCTCGGTGACCCCGGCGAAATCGAGACCGCCCCTAACCAGGGTAGTCCGTGTCCGCGGGTCTTCAACGATCTCGCCCGTCACCTTGGATTCGGGAAGCGAAACGCTCGACATTTACGCCTCCTCCAATTCCGGATTGGGGTTTCGCAAACGAGCCAAATAGGATGTTCGCGGCTCCGTGTTTAGCCATTTCAACATCTGGTAGTCCCGAGTTTGAGCCTTGAGCTTGGAGACCTGACTGTCGGGATCGTTGATGTTTCCAAAGACGATCGAGTCGGTCGGGCAAACCTGCTGGCAGGCGGTCACAATCTCACCATCGGCAATCGGGCGATCCTCGATCTTGGATGCGATCCGCGCCTTGCTGATTCTTTGCGTGCAGTAGGTGCACTTTTCCATGACCCCGCGCATACGCACCGTGACGTTGGGGTTCTTGCCCATCATCTCGATTTCTTCCATTTCTTTGTTCCAATCAAAGAAATTGAAGCGACGCACTTTGTAAGGACAGTTGTTCGAACAGTAACGCGTGCCAATGCAACGGTTGTAGACCATGTCGTTTAGGCCTTCATCACTGTGAGCCGTAGCGTTCACCGGGCAAACGGCTTCGCAGGGCGCGTTCTCGCACTGCATGCAAACCACCGGCTGCTGCACAGCCTCGGGGTTGTCTTCATCGCCAACGAAGTAGCGATCCATGCGGATCCAGTGCATCTCGCGACCGTTAATAACTTCTTCTTTACCGACAGTCGGAACGTTGTTTTCAGACTGGCAGGACACCACACAAGCGTTGCAGCCGGTGCAGGTG
>JABDJR010000563.1 GCA_013003415.1 Candidatus Eiseniibacteriota bacterium
AAAGATTGGGTTCAGAACCAAGAGCGCCGTGGCCAGAATGGCCACCGTGGGATTCATGCGACGCACCAACAGAAAAAATAAAACCACCACGAGCAGGCTGACTCCAGCCGTCAAAGAGCGAGCCACCTCCAGAGAGACGCCAAAGACCCGATAGGCCCAGGTGGTTAGGGCTACCTGAGTGGGACTGACGAGAGCCGGATTCCAGTCGTCCAGGGGCACATTGTGGCCTGGAACCAGCGATTTTGCGCCGATTAGGACCTGTCCTTCGAGGTCGGAGACCCCAAGAGGCGGATCGGCGGCGGGGTCCACCAGCAGAGCGATGGCGAAGAACGTAACTAACAGCGCAACAAATAGATACGCTAATTTGTTAGGTTCTGTGGATAAAGTCGTCATAGAGGATTTATGCGGTATTTCTCAATGAATCCTATGTGGTTTATGCTTGCACGGCCTAGTTCGGCTTCGATACGCTTATAGGTGAACGGGTAACTGTCAGGGCGTCAAGTCTCTGGTTCGTGGCGAAGCATACCGCAGGAATCGACTCTTGATTGTTTGTTATCCAAGAAAAACCTGACATCTCTTGGGGGGTCTTAATCCCAAGGACTGACCTCCCTGGGTAGTCTCAATCCAGATGATCCAAGCTGCCTCGCTTTGGACATCGACGGAGGGCTTACCGATGCACCGACGTTCCATAATCGTCGCCATGGTGGCCGGGGTTGTGTTCCTGACAGGTTGTAGCTCTGTAGACAACGCAGCACAGCGCCGTGCCTTGTATGTCGACTCGCACCCAGAATTAACTGACCGTATGGCCGACAGTATCCTTAACGAACAAATCGTCGTGGGCATGACCAAAGATATGGTGGCCGCGTCCTGGGGTAACCCCAGTCGAGAAGAAGCTGTCGAGGATGAAGCCATCAGATCTCTTTGGATCTACGGAAATATTTTCGTGGGCGGTACTCTGACAAACCTTTATTTCACCGAGGATGATGTTCTCCTCCGCTATGAGGTTGCCGATCAATCCGCGCATGCAAATACGGGTTCCTTTAAAAACTCAGAAGACCAGATTGCCCCGAAAGGAAATGCTTCCGGGGCCCTTGCCAAAGGGTCTGGCGGTCCCTGATCCCAGGCCATCCCCCATATAACTAAATTCAAAACGAAGCGAAGGCCCTAAAAAGCCTTCGCTTCTCTTTGTCGTGCAGCCTGCCCTATGAATAGCAATTTGCCCTCTCGAGGCCGTTTTCGAAGGTTTTGGCTAGTTTCGTGATTTCTTAGGAAACATTTGGAAACCCCCTCACGTCTACTAGGGTGAAGATTCGAAGCAGGATGAGTTTTTGTGGATTCGAATCCTCAAGTTCAGAATTTCCGGCCGATAACTCCTGGGTTAGTTGAAATTGGTGTCAACTACCCCCCCTTTTAAACACGTTGGGGGACGTGTTGTATCCCGGACTGGAATTATTTTCAAGGAGGACGTTATGAGCCGACTGGCTCACTTTACACTTTTGCTTGCTGTCGCTTCGCTTTGGGGCTGCAGCAGTTTCGATTCTGCCTCGCAACATCGCGCAATGTACATCGACACCCACCCGGAGCTTTCCGAAGAGTTTGCCCAAAGCATTCTTGCTGAAGAAGTGTCGGTTGGCATGACCGCCGAAATGGTGTCCGTTAGCTGGGGCAACCCCTCAAGGGAAGAGAGTTTCAAGTCTGGCCCGGTTGCCATGCAGTGGACTTACGGGAACATCTTCACCAACGGAGCGTTGATCGATCTGTTTTTTAACGCTGATCAGAAACTGGTGAAAGTCGAGCAGCGAGGACTTGCTTCTGCGCCCAACAGCGCTGGGTCTTTGTCTCGAAATGATCTTGAGCTTGATCGCCCTAGTCGGACGGTCGACCTTGCCAAAAGCGCCGGAGGGAATCGCTGAGGAGATTCGGGTGTTAGCGACTACGAAGAGCTGACTGGGAGGTGGCCGTATTGGCTGACCTCCCTTTTTTCTTGCGCGCGAACCTCCAACCCTCGATCTGGCCTACAGTCTAAGCTGGTCTCTCCCTGGGAATTAGGCTCGAAAATCACAAATCTTGGAACGCGGGATAGCTACTCTGGGTATCCTTATGGCACGACCCTGGGGCCAAAAGGCGTCGAAACCACCGTTTTCATGAACCAAGCATCCCGACCACCTCTCTTCACTTTGATCGTAGCGCTTCTTGCTTTGCACTGGGGTTACCCAGCGCATGCATCTAATGGCCCGAACCCCGATGCCTGCATTGCCCTTCATCTCGTACCCGAGGAATCTAAGGGGAAAAAACTGTGCGCCCCCAACACCAAAGGCTGGACCGAGCTCCAGGTTAGCGGGGAAATCAATCAGCGCTATTGGGCCTATGTGGTGGTTACCGATTTTGACACGGACCTTGGTCTTACCGGAATTCAGTTTGGGATCGAGTACGACGCCGCTCCGGGAAAGGGTGTCGACATTTTGCGCTGGCAGAAATGTTCAACGTTGGAGTTCGCAAGTAAGAGTTGGCCCGAGGCCGGGACCGGAACTTTGCTGACTTGGGATCGAAATCGAGAGTGTCAAAAAGAGGATCCTGTGGTGGTTGGTGCTTTTCTTGTGGAGGCAAAAACCGAGGGTCAGCTATCTCTTGTGGCGAGGCCGGTCGACGGCATTGCCGCCGTGGCAGCCTGCACCGCCTCGGTCACCGAGGTGAACCAAAGCATCAGTAGAATTCAAACGAAGAACCTAGGGTGGGTGGCCTTTGGCTCAAGCAAGGGCCACGATCCTACCGTTCCCGCGTCGCCGAATCGCTAGGCCGAGTCGCTATGAATGTCCCGATTTGTCTATAAACCACCCAAACCGCAACGTTGACTTGACTTACACGATTTTTCTATACTCATTGACCGTTTGCAGACACCTCTTCAAGGATTCTCTATGAACTTGTCGCGACTCCCTCTCCTCCTAGCTGCCTTGTTTCTTATCGTCCCATCGGCAGCACAAGCGGAGACGTTTCATCCCGATGCCAAAATCTTTATTCATCTCACGCCGGATTCTGAAGAGCGGCGATTGAACTGCTACACCCACGGCGTGGAATCTGCGGCTACGGACGCAAAAGTCACGGGCGAAGTCTCCGACAAGAACGGATACTACGCTTACATTCTTGTTTCCGGAGTCAATACGGAGGTCGGCATCACCGGCGTCCAGTTCGGCATTGCCTACGACCCGGAAGAGAACTCCGGTGTAGACATCGACTACTGGCAGGATTGCGCCCTCATGGAGTGGCACGAAGATGACTGGCCTCAGGCCGGTGCCGGCAACTTACTTACCTGGAACCAAGAAAACGGTTGCCAAAAAGACGAGGTCATTGTTGTCGGGTTCTTCCACCTGTACGCGCATTCGCCCGATCAGTTTCGGATCATCCCCAGACCGGTCGATGACAAAGCCTTGGTTGCGGCCTGCGGTCTAACCCCTCAAAACTACAAAGACTACGTTTCCGTTTTCAAACCCGAGAATATGGGCCGGGTTGGATTCGGTGGCAAAGACGGGTACAACCCTGCAGATCCAAAGCAGAACTTGCTGGATATTAAAAAGGGGTTCAAACGACTGAAGGGAAGCGGCAACTAGAAGCTTTTCTACAATTAGAAGAGGGGTTGCGAAAGTAGATTTTCACCGGAGAGGGAAAGGCAGAGAGCCTCTCCTTGTGAAAACTACTCTCGCAACCCCTTTTCATTGCAGAACAGTGCTTCACTACGAGAGTAAAAGGCAGAAGAAAAAGACTCTCCCCTGGAAACTGCTCTCGGAGCCCCTTGTTTCATTGCAAACACAATTCCACCAAGACCCAAGGGGCACATAACTTCTCCTGGGAAGACCATTCACGAAGCTAGTTCATCGGGGATGAGAAGCACCGAACCAGCTCTTCATAGAGAGAAGGGTCGCGAAGATAGTTTTCACAAGGAGAGGCTCTCTGCCTTTCCCTCTCCGGTGAAAATCTATCTTTGCGACCCTTCTTCTTATTACAGCGGGTTTAGTGCGCTGTCCGGGCGGCCTTAGGCCGTAGATTCGCTTTGTTTGCGGATAGCTTCGAGGACTTCTAGGGTTCGTAGACCGTCTTCAAGGGTGGCGAGGTCGGGGACTTCTTGCCCGTCGCACCGCGCCGCCAAGCGATCGAGAAGCACGTGGAACAAGGGCTTCCGCATGTCCGGATCTTCCCAAGGAAGTTCGTCCTGCGCATCGTGCTCCAACGCGACTTCTTCTCCTTCGGCTTCACGAAAGTGAACCACACCATCGCCATAAAGCGACGCGGTTCCCTTGGAGCCATAGACGCGCACAAGATCTTCTTGCCACCAGAGGGACGCTGAGGTTTCGACTCGAGCCCGGACCTTCCCATCGAGGGTGAGCACAAAGGAGGTTGAGTCATCGGCGGTGACCACCTGCGATTCTTTGTTCTTGTCTTTGCGACGATCGACCATGGTCCAAGCCAATCCCTTGGCATCCACCACCTCGCGACCGGTCAGGTACCGAACCATATCGACTAAGTGAGATCCAATCGCCCCGAGCAAACCTCCCCCACGTTCCTTTTGACTTAGCCATCCGTAAGTGGCAGCCTCGGGGTCGGCCCAAAAAGAGTAGGTCTTTTTCACTTCGATGAACCGTAAATCGCCCAGGCGATCCCACTCGCGCTTGAGGCGCTGAATGTCGGGCTGGTAGCGAAACTCGTGGTTGATCGCCCCCACGGTCGACGTCTGTGCGTCGAGGATCTCTTGAGTTTCCTGAACCGACGCCGCGGCCGGCTTTTCCAGAAGCAGATGTTTGCCCGCCTGGAGAGCCGCCACCGCTTGATCCCGGTGCTCGGCAACCTCGCTCACCACACTGACCAAATCAACATGCTCCATGAGCGCTTTGTAGTCGGTGCCGTGATGAGGAGTATTGAACTCCTCCGCAACCGTAGCCGCGCGCTCGGGGTTGCGACTGCAGACAGCAGTGACCTCAAAACGCGGGTGCTTTAGCAAAACCGGGATTTGCACGCGAGTGGCAAACCCGGTTCCAATCACGAGAACCCTGTAGATCTTTGCCATCGAGCTAGATCAAAACTGCCGAAGAACCCGCCATCACTCCCTCGATCTCAGCAATCGATTTTGGAGTCTCTCGGGTCAGCACTTCGGGATCAGAGCTTGTCACCAGCACATCGTCTTCAATGCGGACACCCATTCCCTTGTACTCGTCGGGAACATCTTTTAGATGCTCGCCAAAGTAGAGTCCGGGCTCCACGGTCAGGACCATTCCAGGCTCAAGCGGCCTCCAGGCTTCGCCCTGACGATAGCGACCCACATCGTGAACATCGAGACCCAGCCAATGCCCGGTCTTGTGCATGTAGTAATCTGTGTAGCCTTCGTTTTCGATCAGTTCGTCGACATTGCCCTTGAGCAATCCGAGCTTCACCAGGCCTTCAACCAGGGCCCGCACCGCGGCATTGTGAATCTCGTTGTAGAGAACCCCCGGCCGGACTTTGTCGATCGCCTTGAGCTGGGCATCGAGAACCAGTTCGTAAATCGCTTTTTGTGCCGGGCTGAACGATCCGTTCACCGGGTAGGTCCGCGTGATGTCGGCCGCATAGCCGCGGTACTCGGCTCCCGCGTCGACCAGGAACAAGTCCCCGTCTCGACAAAGGTCGGTGTTCTCGGTGTAGTGAAGAATGGTGGCGTTCACGCCGCTTCCCGCAATGGTGGAGTAGGCCGGAGACACCGCGCCACGGCGGCGAAAGGTGTACTCAATAATGGCTTCGACTTCATACTCCCGCATGCCGGGCTTGATGGATTGCATGGCATTGCGATGGGCTTCGGCAGAAATGGAGGCCGCCTGCCGCATAATCTCGAGCTCTTCGGGCATCTTGATGAGTCGGAGCTCGTCCAAGATCTCTGAAGGATCTTCAATTGAAGTTGGGGCATTGATCCCGCTGCGCACTTTACTTCGCACGCGCTCTAAGATCCCCATGACCTGTTGGTCTTTTTCAGGGTACCGGCCCAGCCCGTAGTACAACTTCTCTTGGTTCTCGAGGTTGCTAGCCACAACTTCATCGAGCTCATCGATGGTGTAGGCAGCGTCGGCGCCGAAATGCGTTTTCGCGCCTTCGGGTCCGTAACGACGACCATCCCAAATTTCTCTTTCGAGATTGCGGTCGCGGACAAACAGGACAAAAGGGTGCGTGGGATGATCGGGTTGGATCAGTGCCGCTGCTCCCGGTTCGGGAAAACCGGTGAGGTATTCAAAGTAGCTGTCTTGTCGATAGCGATAGTCAGTGTCGTTGGAGCGGGTTCTCTCTGGTGCAGCAAAAAGGAGAGCCGCTCCCCCATTCATTTTGCTCATGAAACGTCGACGACGGTCAGCAAACATGCCTAAAACCTCCAAAGTTAATTCTTAAGCTCGTGATTGTATCACGCTCCGATCACCTTCCAGGCGATCTCCCAGACTTGGCCCCGGCGAAGAAACTGCCGGGACCATTCCATATCGTTGTGGAGTACGCGGTCGACCAAAACCGGCTCCATGCCGTGTTCTTTCATACTTTGCCACAAGGCTTCTGTAGCCACTCCGGCCTTCAAGGGTCTCCTAAAATAAACTCCCTGCCAAGCGGTCAGCAACTCAATGGCCACTACGCTCTCGGCATTGCGAAGCACGCGTTCGCACTTGAGAGCTGCGATGGGGCTCATGCTCACATGGTCTTCCGTATTCTCACAGGTAGGAATGGAGTCGACAGAAGCCGGGTGGCAAAGCACTTTGTTCTCGCTGACTAAACTTGCTGCCACATATTGGGGAATCATGAGGCCATTGTTAAGACCGCTGTTCTCCACCAGCAACGAGGGGAGACCGTTGGACAAGGAACCGTCCACCAGGTGAGCAGTTCGGCGTTCCGAAATATTAGCGAGTTCCGCCAAAGCGATCGTCAAAGTGTCTAGGCAAATGGCGATCGCCTCACCATGAAAATTACCGCCGCTAACCACCGCCTCGCGACACTCCTTCACCGTGAGCGTAGCCGCATAGTCCGCCTCCTCGCCTGCATAGTCCTCAATGCGAGGCGGGAAAATGAGGGGGTTGTCGGTTGCGCTGTTGGCCTCGGTCTCTAGGACCTGCCGCGTATCCTGAACGACTTTTCGTACTGCCCCCAAAACCTGGGGGATACACCTAAATGAGTAGTCATCTTGAAC
>JABDJR010000589.1 GCA_013003415.1 Candidatus Eiseniibacteriota bacterium
GCGAATGAGGATGAGTTAGCCCAAAAGAACCGCTTGGACTTTGCTGGACGCTTTAGGATGGGATCGACCTGGTCGAAGTCGGCTCCCGACTCTCTTAGAATCGCAGGCGATCAGTTTGCCCGCTTGAGTCTTCACGGGGCGGCGAGTTTTGAGCACGAGCGCGCCCAAACTTCCAACCTTGAATCTTCATGGACCGAAACGCTTCGCCTCTACGAAGACATGCTCCAAACCTGGCCTACGGACAAGCACGCGCCACGTACCAGTCTATATGCGGGAGAAGCCGCTCTGAACCTCAAGCAGTTTGAGACCGCCATGAAGCACTACGGCACCGCCGCCGCTTCGGACACCGCTTCGTTTGCCGAAGAAGCTAACTGGCGTCAGGTGACGACCGCCGACAGCTGGCACGAGCATCTTGCCGACGCCAACTCAGATAGCAAAGCAGACGGCCAAAAGGTGGCCAAGGAACTTCGTGAGTTAGCGCGCACCTTTGCGGCAAAGTATCCAAACTCCAAGAACGGTTTTGACGGAATTTGGCGTGGCGCCGAACTCGCCTTGCACTACAGGCAACATCAGGAAGCGGCCGATGATTTCTCAAGGCTTGCCTCGCAGTATCCCAATCATGAAAAGGCGCCCTTGGCAGCAGCCTTAGCGGGAGATGTGCTTTTCGAGGCCAAGGACTACGCCGCCGCGGCTCAGGGCTACGAGCGCGCCCTGGGACTTCTTGAACAGGCGGGCCAGGATTCCTTACGCGTGCGGGTTGTCGCACGGGTTCCCTTGAGCTACTACCGCCACGCGGAGCAAGTCAGAGACAAAGATGGGTTGGGTAAAGCGGCTCCCGCCTTCGAGCAGCTGGCGACCCGCTTTCCCGACTACGAACACGCTCCCCAAGCCATGTACCAGTCGGGGCTGGGCTACTTTGAGTCAAAACAGTTGGGCTCTGGTTTTCGGGTCATGAATGATTTCCTTGTTCGTTATCCCGAGCATGAACTGGCTCGCGACACGCATCTACAGATTGCGTCGGCCCACGAGAACGCAGGTTCGAAGCTGGAAGCGGCCCAGGCCTATCGTCGTTATGCATTGGCTTATCCATCCGAAGCCGATGCGGTAGAGAGCTACCTGCACGCCATGACCTTGCTGGAAGAAGCAGAAGAGAAGGGCACGCTGGATCACTTCAGGCGTGAATTCTTGAGCGCTTTCCCCGAAGAGGACGATGTTGTGATGGAGATTCTCCACGGATTTGCAAAACGTGAGTTGACGCAAGTCTCCCGGGAAAACCCTGTTTCCAAACGTTTGGAAGTTAAGAGAAGCGACTTGGCTGCGTACATCGAAAAGAGCCAGTCCAGCTCCGATCTTGCGGACCCTGATTTGTTGGGAGAGATCGCTTTCCTTCAGGGTGAGGAAATACTTGCGCCCTATTTGGAGGTGTACTTGAGGCTTCCTCTGAACGAATCGATTGAGAAAAAGAAAACACAGTTGGAACAAGTGATTGCTGCGTACCAGCGGTGCGCAGAACAGGGAAGCGAGGCGTGGTCCAACGCGGCTTCTTTCCGTACCGGCTACGCCTTGATTCACTTTGGAGACCGTCTTGAGCAAAGTGAACGACCCAATCTGGGAGCGGAAGATCTAACCGCCTACGAGGAAGTGATTGGGGAAGAGGCCTGGACGTTTTTTGACAAGGGGGAAGGGATTTGGGAGGAGCTTCTGCGAACCCGCGCCGAAGCGTCCGAGGATCCGGGAAGTTGGCTCGAGAAAACAAGGAAGTTCCTATGGCCGCGTCTGGCCGAGCGGTTCTTCTTCCGTCCCGAGATGGAGTATCCACGAGTCGAACCAAAGGAACCCAAAGTGAGGGATATGGCAGTGAGTTCGGAGGCGCTGCCAGATGAGGGGAGTTCGAAAGAATGAGAAAGCATTTACAAACAGTCGTCGTCGTTTTGACAGGAGCCTTTGTTTTGTCGGGTTGCACCGCGCAGAACAAGAGCCCGTCAACAGACATTGCGGCGTCTGAAATTGGTGGGAGTCAACTTCAGCGTGCGATTCATCAAGCTCAGCATCAGGCTTCGGTGTTTGGAGCTGAGCCCTATTGGCAGTGGAAGTTGGCCGATCTCCTGGTGATGGCTGATTCCTTGGAGAGTGCGGAGGTGGCCTATACCAAAGCGCTGGCCATCGACGATGGGTATCCGGCGGCCCTTCTTGGCATCACCGGACTGCACTACAAGCAGGGGCGTCATGCCGAAGCTATTCCGCTACTGCAGGCGGCCATTAACACAACGGCTGATTTAAACACGGTCCCTATAGGGTCCGAGTCTTCCCAGGTCAAACTGCGGGCAGCCCTGGCGCTTCACTATGAGGCCTTTGGGGATGCCGGAGCAGCGCAAGACATTGTTAGGGATCTGAAACGAAACTCGTCCGGTTGGAATGAAAGAAACTCTTTGGAGCCCTATGTGCTTTTGCGTGGGGAAGATTTTAGAAGAGCTTCAGAGCCCGCTAAAATGGTGGTCACCCTCGCTCCGGGCGATGCCGTAGCTCAAAACAACTACGGGATCACTTTGCTTCAAGCAGGTGAGCCGGAATTAGCGCGTGACGCGTTCATGAAGGCGATTGAGATGAGCCCCAACCTTCCCGGTCCCTACTACAACATGGCCATTCTGGAGCGGTTCTATCTCTTCAACGATAATGAGGCGATGGCCTGGCTGGAGCGCTACGGCAACCTAGCGACCGAGGACCCGGATCAGTTATGGCAGGCCCTAAGCATGGGAGACACCCCGTGATTCGGCTCTTAGTCCTTTTTGCGGTCACTTCGGTTCTTGTCTTTTTGGGTCCATGCGAAAGTCTTGCCCAATCATCCAACTCGAAATCGAAACAACCCAAGAAGCAGAGCCAAACCGACAAGAAGCCGGACTCGGGAGTACTCAAACTCGAGGACGTTCAGATTGAGGGCGAGATCGATGTGCCGCAAGTGCTGTTCATTACCGCCCGTGATTCCCGACGTATTCGCGACAAGGTGCATCAGAACTATCTGAAGTCACCTTCCGATGTGATTCGGAGTGTGCGACTGCCGCGATACCTACATGTCCAACCTAAGGAGGAGTAGTCATGGACATTCTTTCCACCGTCTCTAGTTATTTCAAGACGGGGGGGCCCTTCATGTACATCATTTTATCGACCGGAGTTATCATGCTCGCGATCGCCATGGAAAGGATTTGGGTGATTGGCCGCGCGGCGTCGCTGAACGGTCAGAAATTCACTCATGACCTCGAAGTGCTGGTTGGGCGCGGTGAAATGACTTCAGCCTTAGACTTGGCTCGGAGCGTAGGCACCCCTGCCGGCCAAGTTGCTCGAAGTGTTCTAGCCAGCGGCAGTCAAACTCCCGAAGGAGCGCAGCAGGCAGCCGATACGGCGGCGACCATTTTCCTTCCCCGACTCACCCGACGGTTACCCCACTTGAGCATGTTGGCGAACGTGGCTACTTTGCTGGGTCTTCTGGGGACGATTTTCGGTCTGACCACCGCTTTTAGCGCGGTTGGCGCTGCCGATGCGTCGCAGAGGTCGGCGTTCTTGGCGGCAGGTATTTCCCAGGCCCTGAACACGACTTCCTTTGGCCTCATCATCGCGGTTCCCGCTTTGCTTTGTCACGGCGTCTTGGTGGCCCGAGTCGAGTCGATTGTGGATCAAGTTGATGAAGTGAGCGCTCGTTTGGTAAGGGCCTTAACTGCACGTCGAACCGCGGCCGATGAAGTGGCTCAACGCGAACGCGGAGTGGCCTAGATGGCTCCGCGTCTACGAGGAAGGCGATCTTACCGTTCCCTGGTCGAGGCTGAGCTTGAGATTCTCCCTTTGATGGGTTTGTTCGTGGTGTTGATTCCCATGCTTCTTCTGTCGGCAGTGTTTCTTGAGCTGTCGGTGATCAAGATGAATCTACCCTCGGAGGCTCAAGCTCAAACCGAAGCGGCTAAGGTGCGACTGTCGGTTCGAATTGAACCGAACGCGTTTGTGCTGGAAGGCAATCGCATGAAGACGGTTCGCGTCGAACGTGAAGATGCGGAAGTCGCGGCCGCAGAGCTTGCCGAAGAGATGCAGAAGATCGCCCAGAAGTTTCCCGGACACGAGGCCATTACGGTGGTTTCCGAACCCAAGACGGCGTACGAGGACATCATTCTCGTGATGGACGCTTCGAGGGAAGCTGGACTTTCGCAAGTGTCCCTGGCTGGAGACGGATCTTAGGAGGAAAGATGCGGTTACGAACACGGGGGAGACGGGCCAGCTTTCGAAAGAGCGGGACCCCAAAACTTAGAATGACGAGCATGATGGACATTCTCGTGGTGTTGCTCTTGTTTTTGTTAAAGAGCTTTGTGGTTGAGGGAGAAGTGATGACTCCCGCCGCGGGGGTGGCTCTTCCTGAGTCAACATCTCCTGAATTGCCCGAAGCCACCCTGGTGGTTTCCATATCCGGGGAATCGATTGTGGTGGGTGACAAAACCGTTGCGCGCGTGGCCACGGTAGAAGGTGAGTCAGAGCTTCTGATTCCGGGGCTAGCGGCCACACTTTCTCTTAGCTCACAGCATACGGCGGATATACGAGAAAGAACGGGAGAGGACCTGAGTGCGCCTCTAACCGCCACGATTCAGGGAGACAAGGCAACCCCATTCCGAGTCATCGAGAAGGTGATGTACACCCTTAGCCAAGGCGGATACGAGAACATCTCGCTC
>JABDJR010000592.1 GCA_013003415.1 Candidatus Eiseniibacteriota bacterium
TTTGCGAACCGCACTAAGCACCGCGTTCTTAATACTTCCCCCCGCCAGGACAAACTCACTGGCTAGGGTTGCTATGTCAACTTCTCTGCTCAGGGGTATACGAGGCGTCAAATGGCGTTTCCAGAGAAGGTGGCGTTGATTTGTGTCTGGCAGGGGAAAATCGATACGAGCTGAAAGTCGACGGGCCAGCGCGGCATCTAAAGACACCTCGCGATTGGTTGTGAGAATGCAGATCCCTTCGAAGGCTTCCAGTTCGGTTAGAAGCAAACTGACTTGGCGATTGTAAGCACGATCATTGTAGTGCTCTCCGGAAATGCGTCCTGCCAAAATGGCATCGGCTTCATCGATCAGCAACAGTGATTTGTCTGTCGAAGCGCGACGGAATACCGCGACGATATTCTTTTCCGTTTCACCAATCCACTTGCTCTCAAGCTGTGAGAAGTCGATCACGCTCATTTCGGTTCCTAATTCATGAGCAATCGCTTCTGCGGTGAGGGTTTTGCCCGTTCCCGGATCTCCGGAGAACAGAGCGATGGTTCCTCGCCCCTTTTCTAGATCGAGACCAAAGTCTTCAAACAGTTTCTGTCCCTTCCGCACCTGCCAAATCAGCTCACTGACTCGGGTACGAATGTCTTCGGGCAGAACCACCGAATCTAGAGAAACACGCGGTGCCACAGTTCGAAGTGGCGATGCGTCGACTTTGCGACGAATCTGTTGTGTAGAAATGCTCCGCGTTTCGGGGCGTCCCAAAACCTGTTTCAACGTAGTCTCCGAAACCTCGTAGGTTGCTCGCATGAAGTGAGAAGAGTCATCATCGGGGATTACGGAGATGAGTTGTTTTGAAATCAGAGTCGACCCGGCATCGAGATACTTCGAAGCCTTAAGGGCGCTCACAGGATTCGGGAAGAGAAGGTTGAGAATCTCGTTTCCGGTATTGAAACGAGAGTGGTTCCGACCTACCGATTCGTTGTAAAGAAGGACCAGTAAGATTTCAAGCTCTTGCTGACAGAGTCCGAAACGCTCTACAAACTGATCGATCAGGAAGGTCGAAGGAGCGTGCGGCGTACGCTCGTGTTTCTCGCGAATGCTCTCACGAAGACGGTCAACCTCGGCTTCGATATCGCGATAAACTTCTAAAAGGTGGCTGCGTTCCGACTCGAACCCGGTGCGCTCGCTATATCGCACCATCCGTTCGGTCTCTTGGGCTTCCAGGCGAATCCCGTAGGCGTCGCCTTTCTTACGAATCAGCTCAAAGCAATCTGCTAAGTATTCGTATTGATCTTGGTATGACTGAGCTGAATCCCGCCGCACGATCCCACCTCACATTCACGCTAAGGGTGCTGGTAAGGCCGTCCCAACGGAGCCAAGGCCGGTGAGGAAAAACCACGGGGTGTGTTGCTTTTCGCCCTTGAGCCCCGAAGGGAAATCGGCTGTGGAGGTCCCCCCTCCACTTCTATGTATTTGCATAGCCTGTGCCAAAAGCCCCGACCACACAAAACAAAAGTCAACTCGTTGTTTAGCAACACCTTAGGTTCTAATTTGAGAATCTTGGATCGCCCGGCAAAAGGCGGGTAGCTTTGCGGTTTATTAACTCCGTTAATAGGCAAAGGTGAATGAAATGACAACCACCATATAACACTAGGACTTACGCGCTATGAACAGAGTTTACAGCGAAACCCTTGCCATAAAAGTTAAGACTATTGCTGAGGGAGCCTAGGAATTTGGAGGGCGGGGGAACTAGGACCGTGCGGCCGGCTCAAGATTGTACTCCTTGATTTTCTTCAGGAGTGACGGGTAGGAGATCTTGAGATCGCGCGACACCTTGGAGCGGTTCCAATCGCGTTCTTGAAGCGCATCGAGTAAGACGCGACGCTCGGTTCGCGCGAGTTCGGCGCGGAGCGTTGTGGGGGCACCGTTTCCATGAACAGGGGTCGTATCGACTTGCATTTCTGCGGGGAGAAGTTCAGCTCCAACCAGAGTTCCGGCGTCGGACAAGACGACCAGGCGCCTGAGTGTCTTCTCGAGTTCGCGAACATTACCCGGCCACTTGTGGTTGAGGAGGGCCTCGCGAACTTGAGGCGATAGCTTCACCATGTCGCGGTCGTACTGGTCGCAGAACTTGGTCAGGAAGTGATCGATCAGCAAAGGCAGATCTTCCGGTCGCTCCCGAAGAGCATGTACCGGAACCGTGAAATCGTTGAGCCGATAGTAGAGATCGCGAAGGAACTGTCCGTCCTCAATCTGCTGCCGTAACTCCGAATTGGTAGCGCAAATCACACGGGTATCAACGACGAAAGACTGCACAGATCCGACAGGCCGTACTTCTTTGGTATCGAGCACATGTAGAAGTTTCGACTGAACGGACAAGCTGGCTTTGTCGACTTCGTCTAAGAACAACGTGCCGCCATCGGCTTCTTTAAACAAACCAACCTTATTATAGGTTGCGCCCGTAAAGGCGCCCTTCATATGACCAAAAAGTTCGCTCTCTAGGAGTTGCTCGGGCAGGGCCGCGCAGTTGATCTGAACGAAGGGTTTGTCGGAACGATTCGAAGACTCATGAATCACATGAGATAGGAGCCCCTTACCGGTTCCTGTCTCACCCGAAATGAGAATGGAAACCGGGCTCTGAGCCACTTTCTTGGCCAGCCGGATGCTCTCGAGAAGCTCGGGGTTAGCCGTAACAAAGCGAGTTGAAGCTTCAATCTGGCGACGTAGAGCCTCATTTTCTTTTTCAAGCTGGGTGTTTTTCTGACCAATGACCGAAATGGCGGTCAGGCTGGCAAGCACGGTCAATAAATGCATGTCGCCGGTATGGTAGGAACCACCTCGAGCACCACGCACCTTCTCCACATAGAGAAAGCCCGAGCGCTGATCGTTGAGTGTAAGAGGCAGAACTACAAAGTTTTCGTTTTCACCCTCACGATCGGCGGGAAGGTGCGGCGAACCCTGAATGGTTGACCAAAGCGGATTGTTGTCTTTGGCAACACTTTCTAGGACGCCATCGATCTTCTGGAGATGGCCGGCGGCATACTCCTGGTCCCAGCCATGAACAGCCAGAATACTGAAGCCACTATCTGTGGTTTCGGCCACGCACCCTCGATCAGAGTTGGTTTGCATCACGGCCAGTCGGACGAGCTCTTCGGTTGCGCTATGTGTGGTGTCGGCACCCTGGAATAGGCGCCGGATCTCGTCTAGAGATCGCGCAATCTCGCTGCTCTTGGACCAGCCTTCGGCAAAGCTTGCGTACAAGTCGGCGCCGAGTCGTTCCAAAGCCCCATCTAAGGTGAGGTCTTCTCCTGCCGTGTGCAGAGACATCGCTTTCTCGCGGTACACGGCTGACTCGTCGTAACGGCCCATGCGCAATTCAAACTGAGAACGCTCGTAGGCAGACCAGGCGGCAAGGCGTCGCGCGTCGAGATCGAGGAAAGATCCGTAGGCTCGTTGCAGGTG
>JABDJR010000628.1 GCA_013003415.1 Candidatus Eiseniibacteriota bacterium
GGACGGGACTGGGTCTCTATGTCAGTCACGGTATCGTGGAGCGCCACGGTGGCGAGTTACTGGCCGAACATTCTACTCTGGGAGGTGCGAAGTTCACTGTGCGCCTCCCGCTCACTTGCTACGACACAACGGAGATCGTCGGATGACAAACGCACACATTTTGATTGTCGATGACCAGGAATCCATTCGTCATTTCATTGAAAAAGCAATGATTGACCAGGGGTACCAGGTTTCGACAGCCGGTGAGGGGGGAAAAGCCCTGGAGCTCATTGAGTCTGAAGAGCCCGATTTGGTTCTTTTGGACTTGAGACTCCCGGACACCCATGGATTAGAAATCCTACGGCGTGTCAAAGAAGATACCCCCGACCTGCAGGTCATCATCATGACGGCGTTTGGAGATGTGGAGTCCGCGGTGCGAGCTATGAAGCTCGGAGCCCACGACTACATCAACAAACCCATCAACCTCGACCAGCTCTTCATCACCATTAGCAAAGCTCTGGAGAGCCGGAAGTTATGGCGGGAACTAAAACATCTTCGCCAGAAGCACACCGACCGTCTCTCTAAGGATTTTGTGAAGGGCAATAGCCCGCTGATGCAGAATGTTTACGAGACCATTGAGCAAGTTGCTCAGTCGGATACCACCAGCGTCCTGATTCAGGGTGAAAGTGGAACCGGTAAAGAGCACGTCGCCAACCTGATTCACGAGTTGTCTTCTCGGGCCGACAAACCGTTCCTTGAAATCAACTGCGCCGCGATTCCAAAAGAACTGTTGGAGAGTGAGCTGTTTGGTCATGAAAAGGGCGCCTTCACGGACGCGCGAAACCAAAAGCAAGGCCTTTTGGAAATGGCCAACGGGGGCACGCTGTTCCTGGATGAAGTTGGAGAGATGAGCCTTCAGGTCCAAGTGAAGTTGCTTCGCGTTTTAGAGCGCATGACCTTCAAGCGCGTCGGTGGAACGAAGGACATTAACGTGTCTGTGCGGATCATCAGCGCCACGAATCAGGATCTACAGCGCTTATGCGAAGAGAAAATGTTTCGTGAGGACTTGTATTACCGACTGAAGGTTGTGCCGCTCCGCGTTCCCGCCCTGCGTGAACGACCCGGCGATATCATGCCTTTGGCCAAGCACTTCTTGTATCAGTTCTCGAAGCAATTCACGAAGCCGTTCCAAGGCTTTAGCAACGAGGCCGAGCAGGTCCTTATGACCTATCCCTGGCCGGGCAATATCCGTGAGCTCAAGAATTTGATGGAGCGGACGGTGTTGTTGGAGTCCTCGGATCGGATCGAAGCCGAAATGTTGAAGCTTGGAAGCGGTCGCACCACCCGAGAAGTGGATTCTCCGGTGGCCATGTTGGAGAAGCTCCTGGAAGAGCCAGGAGTTCCTAGCGAAGGCATTCCTTTCGAACCTCTGATGGCGGAGATTGAGCAATCGCTCATCCTCAAGGCATCGGAAGCTTCCAGCTGGAACCAGAGCCGCACCGCTGAGATCCTCAATCTCAAACGGGACAAGCTCCGCTATCGGATGAAGCTCTACAGCATCACGAAGCCCAAACGACGACGCGCTGCCTAAAAGGTACGCTGCTGCCAGCCCTCACTCTCTCATGGGAGTGGGGGCTTTTTTTTGTCTGCGACTCATGGTCTCTTGTTGCCTGGGCCCGGGCCGGGTAGGCTTTTGGGATGCGATTTCTATGCCTTTTGGGCCTCCTCCTCATCAGTGGGTGCGTGTACACCTTTTCAAACTCGCTTCCCAATCATCTGAAGTCGGTACATATTCCGGTGTTTACCAACGAGACTCTGGAAGTGGGACTGGCTGAGGAACTCACCACCGCGGTCACCGATCGGTTTGCTCAAAACAACAAGCTCCAGGTGGTTACCCGCGACGCCGATGCCGTCCTAACCGGAGACATTGTGGGCTACGAGGAACGCGTCTTGGGCTTCAGCAGCGACCAGAGAGCCGAGGAGTATCTGGTCGTGGTTTCGGTGGACATGACACTCCAAGATCGGGTTAAGAACCGCGAGGTATGGAGTGAGGAAGGCATCCGCGGGCGCGCTTCCTATTTTCCCGATGCCACTACCCAAGGTACGGCCGCAACCGTGGAAGAGGCGATCACGCTGGCCGTCGAACAAATTGTCGACGTTGCGATTTCTCGAACTTTTGAAGGTTGGTAATGGCCGGACGTCCTGACTCTCTCGTCGTACGCGACCAGATTGATAAGCAAGAAGTGCCGCGGGTGTGGCTCTGGGCCGGGCCCGAAGCCTTTTTGAAAGAGGATCTCCAAGAGCGGGCAGCCAAGACTCTTCTCGAGGAAGGGTTGGCCGAGTTGAACCTGAGCCGTTTTCGCGGCACCGAAGACAGCGCCGATGTCATCGTCTCAACCGCTCAAACGCTTCCCATGATGGCTACGAGGCGCTTGGTGATTGTTCGAGCCGTAGAGGGTCTCGATCGTAAAGGACGCGAACGTCTCCTTGCTTACGTGGAGAATGCGGTGCCGGAAACCCTGCTCATTCTCATGGGGGAGAAGGGCCCCCGCGACCCCTTTTTCGCCAAGCTAGGTAAGGCAGGAGCTAAGGTAGCGACCTTTTGGCACCCGAGCGATTCCCAACTCGCCACGTGGGTTCGATTGCGATTCAAAGATCTTGGCTTGGAGCTCGAGCCAAATCTTTGCGAACAAATCCTCGAGAGCTGTAATACGGGGGGCCAAATCACACTCAGCGCGCTCGCCCCTGAGCTTGAGAAG
>JABDJR010000631.1 GCA_013003415.1 Candidatus Eiseniibacteriota bacterium
GTCCTCGTTTAAATCGGAGGCGATTGAAGTCCCCCTTGTCTTAGATCGCACCGCAAAACTTATGGGAGCGCAACTACGTTCTCGGAAGATCAAATTGACCATGGATATGGAAACCACCGCTCCCGCGGTCATGGGAGACGCCAATCAACTGCAGCAGGTGTTTACCAATCTGTTCGGAAACGCCAGAGATGCTCTTGGAGATGAGGGTGGGCACATCCAAGTCACCTCTCGGCTCTTAGGCGGTGACTCCTATCTGATGATTAGCGTTAAAGACAACGGCTCGGGGATTGCGCCGGAAAACCTCTCCCAAATCTTCACTTCGTTCTTCACTACGAAGCCGGAAGGGGAGGGGACCGGGCTTGGTTTGTCGATCACCCAAGGCATTGTGAAAGATCACGGAGGTAGGGTGGAAGTGGCTTCCAAAGTGGGGCAAGGCACAACCTTCCGGATCTTCCTTCCTACCGTCCAGTCAAAGCCCTGCTGGGAATTCATCGACTGCGTGAAGGACTGCCGCCCCGACATTGAATCGAAAGAAGAGTGTGTGGTCTATCAAGAGAAACGCGGCCATCGGTGTTGGGAGGCCCTCGGCCAACTGGCCCAGAACGACAAGAGCGTTCCCGCCCCGGCCTGCGAATTCTGCCCGGTGCACATGGCCAAGAATGACTTGCTCATCTCAGAAGCTCGAGCCGAGGCAGCCTAGCTCGACTACTCGGGACCAATCTCCTAAACCATACCCTAGAATGTCTTAGGCCAGGTGCTTTACAGGTTCGTTGAGGCCTATTGGGACGGGCCGCAATTTCTTTTCCCTGAACCCAAGTTTTCCTTGAAATGGGCTCCATAAACCTATAAAAGATTCTCCCGAGAGGCCCTTTGGACCAGGCCTAGGTATTTTGGAGAGTTCAATCATGCAATTTTCAGAGACGAGTGAAGCAACCATGTGGACGTGTCAGAACTGTGGGTACAGCGACGAAACAGGGGAGACCTTTGAGTCGGAGTTCCAGGACATGACCGGCGAAACGGTACGCTATTGCCCCGAATGCGGCAGCGATGAGGTGTTCTTCATTGAAGGTGACGAGCCGATTGAAGACGGTTCCTATGCCGATGGTGGGGCGTGGGAAGATGAGGAAAACCTCCACTGACAGCGCCGACCGAGGGAGATTCCTTCTCCGCAAGGTCATGAGTGTGAATAGCTTGTACCCGCTTCCCGGCTCTGCTATTCTCCTACGCTTCTAAAGTGGGCGATTAGCTCAGCTGGTTAGAGTACTTGCTTGACATGCAAGGGGTCGGTGGTTCGAGTCCACTATCGCCCACCACTTAAATTTGCCCGAACGGGATGTTTTGAAAGCGCAGGTCCGATTCGGCCTGCGTTTTTGCATAGGGGTAAGTTTTCGAGGTCCTGGCCTGCGGCTTGTAGGCCGCAAACGATCGGGATCGGAACGAAGGTACGTAATGCCTAGAATCGAAATGCTCAACAGCGACCAAGAAGTGGTTAGTGCCCACGACCTCCCGGAGGGGAGCACCTACGGCGATGCTCTACGGGAGTCCGGCGGAACCCGCAAACAATTTGCTGCTTTGGTGAATGGCACGTTGCGGGGCTTGTACGAGCCGGTTCAAGACGGCGATCGCATCGAGCCTGTCGATTTCGCTCATCCCGCAGGGGAAGAACTCTATCGGCATTCCACGGCCCATATCATGGCAAGTGCGGTGGCGGAGTTGTTTCCCAACGTGAAATACGCCATTGGGCCTGCCATCAAGGACGGGTTCTTCTACGATTTCGAAACCGAGCGCCCCTTTACCGAAGATGATCTCGCGGCCATCGAAAAGAAGATGAAAGAAATCGTGAAGCGGAACGAACGCTTCGGGAAGAGCATGGTTACCCGCGAACAGGCGATCCAAGACTTCGATTCCCGCGGCGATCGGTTCAAAGTAGAGATTCTCGAAGGGATCGAAGATCCCGAAGTTTCGGTGTACCAGCATGGCGAGTTCGTTGACCTATGCCGTGGGCCCCATTTGCCTTCCACCGGGTATCTGAAAGCGTTCAAGCTTCTTTCCGTGGCTGGCTCCTACTCGCGCGGTGATTCCAACCGCGAACAACTGCAGCGAATTTATGGAACCTCTTGGGATACGAAGCAGGCGCTAGCCGACTATCTGCATCGGCTTGAAGAAGCGAAGCGTCGCGACCATCGAAAACTCGGTAAAGAACTCGACCTTTTCTCGCTCCATGAAGATGTGGGGGGCGGTTTGGTGTTCTGGCATCCTCGCGGGGCTCGTATCCGCAAGGTGATGGAAGACTATTGGCGCGAAGCTCACACCGAGAACGGCTACGAGATCGTATTCACGCCTCATGTGGGGCGCTCCACCTTGTGGGAGACCTCCGGTCACCTTGAGTTCTACAAGGAGTCCATGTATCCCCAAATGGAAATGGATCAAATTGACTTCTTTGTGAAGCCGATGAACTGTCCTTTCCACATCAAGATTTATAAGAACAGCCTTCGAAGCTACCGCGACCTGCCCATGCGTTGGGCCGAGCTCGGGACCGTGTACCGCTATGAGTTACCGGGTGTGCTTCATGGCTTGCTCCGGGTCCGTGGGTTCACTCAGGATGACGCCCATCTCTTTGTAACCCCTGACCAGGTCGACGAAGAAATCGACAAGGTCTTGAACTTCTGCCTCGAGGTTCTTCGCACCTTTGGGTTTGAAGAGTTTGAACTCTTTCTTTCCACGCGCCCGGAAAAGGCGGTGGGTGAGCCCGAAGATTGGAAAATGGCCGAGGAGGCGCTTCAAAAGGCCCTCGACAAGAGTGGCTTGGCCTACGGGGTCGACGAGGGCGGGGGAGCGTTCTACGGCCCCAAGATCGACATCAAGATCACCGATGCCATTGGGCGTAGCTGGCAGTGCAGCACCATCCAGTTCGACTTCAATCTGCCCGAACGCTTTGACATGAATTTCATCGGCGAAGACGGCAAAGCCCATCGTCCTTTCATGATTCACCGGGCCCTCATGGGCTCCCTGGAGCGCTTCTTTGGCGTTCTCATTGAGCATTACGCTGGGGCCTTCCCCGTGTGGCTCGCCCCGACGCAGGTTCGGGTTTTGCCCATTAGCCAGCAGAATCTGGAGTACGCCGAGTCCGTGGCGGCCGAGCTGAAAGAAGCTGGAGTAAGAGTTGAAGTGGACGCACGTAACGAGAAGGTAGGAGCCAAGATCCGTGATGCTGAACTGCAGAAGGATCCCTACATGCTGGTGGTTGGCCGGCGCGACGAAGAAGCCGGAACCGTGGCCGTGCGCCGTCACGGAGAGGGCGACCTCGGAGCGATGAGCCGGGCCGAATTTAAGGCCATGATCGTGGCCGAAGACGCCAATCGCGAGAACATCGCGAAAAAAGTGCTTGCCGAAGCCAAAGCCACGCAATAAGATAGTTCGGCGCGTCAAGAAGAAGAGCTTACTTCTCACCTGCGTACGGAGTCTTCGGACTCGGCTGTAACCAGGTTCCTCCCGCGAAGTGATATTGAACCCGGCTAGGGGCCATCGGTCTTAGGCCAGGGTTATTTCGAGGGACGCATCGATCATTGATCGTTGGAAGTGAGTAGGCTCAAGAATCGTCCACCTTTGGGTGGCCGTTTTTTGGGCCTTTTGTTTTTGATGCACTGCCGACTCTTGGCGAATGCTTTGAGGGGCAGACTGTTTTTCTATTATTTCTAATTGGAGGTACCACACCATCCCCATTCGACCGACTAATAAAGCGCCTCGGCCCGACCAAACTCGAATCAACGAACGCATCCGTATTCCTACGGTGCGCGTTGTCGACGACGAAGGCGGGCAGGTTGGAGTCATGTCCTCATCCGATGCCCTACGGCTCGCTCGAGAACGCGGCCTTGACCTTGTAGAAGTTTCCCCCAACGCTCGGCCACCGGTTTGCCGGATCATGGATTACGGCAAATTCAAGTACGAGCAAAGCAAGCGAGCGGCCAAAGCTCGCAAAACACAGCATCGAATCACGGTGAAGGAAGTGAAGTTTCGTCCCAAGATCGACGACCATGACTTCAACTTCAAAGTGAATCACGCAAGGGAGTTTCTCGAGGCCAACAATAAGGTGAAGTTCACGGTTATGTTCCGTGGTCGGGAAGTCGCTCACGCCAACTTAGGCCGGGACATCCTGGAAAAGGCGGCCGAGATTTTGGATGATGTTGGTCAGATTGAGCAGAAGCCCCGTATGGAGGGGCGCACGATGGTGATGTACATGTCAGCTCGTCGCGATGTGGCGAAAAAGAGCGGCAAAGAAGATAAGAAACCGACCGAATAGTCGGTCAACAGGAGAGTAAGTTTTCATGTCAAAACTTAAAACTAACCGAGGAGCGGCTAAGCGTTTCAGAAAAAACGCCAAAGGGAAAGTGAAACGCAGCAAGGCGTTTCACAGCCATATCCTCACCAAAAAGAGCACGAAGAGAAAACGGAATCTTCGTAAGTCCGTACCCATTTCGACCGCCGACAAAAGACGCGTCGCGGGATTGTTACCTAATTAATCGCTCAGTGTTTTAGCTTTGTTTGAAGGCTTTTAGCTTCGTTTTGAAGGCTTCTTGAGCCAGTTTGAAGGAGTATCGATATGCCTCGCGCACGCGGTGTAGTTCCCGGACGTAACCGGAGAAAAAAAGTATTGAAGGCTTCCAAAGGAAACTTTGGCGGTCGCTCGCGCTTGTTTAAAAGCGCTAACGAAACCTATCTTCGCAGCCTTAACTATGCTTACGAGCATCGTCGGGCCAAGAAACGCGATTTTCGCAAGCTTTGGATCGTCCGCATCAATGCTGCTGCCCGTGAGCAGGGACTTTCCTATAGCGCGTTTATCAACGGCTTGAAACAGGCCAACGTCGAGATCAACCGCAAGGTCTTGGCCGAACTCGCAGCCACCGACACCGCTGCTTTTAAAGAGTTGGCCGATGTTGCGCGTCAGGCTGGTGCCTAGGCGTCGTTGCTTCTCTTCTCATCGCCATTAAAGCGGCCGGGCGATCTTTCTTGATCGTCCGGCTTTGCATTTAGGGGTGCTATGTCGACCGAAACCGCCTTGGACCAACTCAAACAACTCACAGAAACCGGGCTTGCCGCCATTGCCGAGGCCTCCGACGCCGCGGCACTTGAAGCTCTTCGTGTGCAGTACCTGGGAAGAAAGTCAGAATTGAATGGCATTCTCCGCGGGCTCAAAGATCTTCCGCCGGAACTCAAGGGGGTTGTGGGCAAAGAAAGCAACCTAGCGAAGAAGGCACTCGAAAGCGCTTTGAAAGAGCGCCAAGAGAGTCTGGGCGGGGGAGACGGTGCCAGCGAAACCGATCCTACCCTCCCCGGCGTTCGTCCGCCGGTTGGTCATGAACACCTGCTGACCAGCACCTCGGAACTTATTCTCGATGTGTTTCGCGGCTTGGGTTTCTCCATCGCACGGGGGCCCGATGTGGAAGACGACTACCACAATTTCGAGGCTCTCAATATCCCCAAGGATCATCCTGCTCGGGACATGCAAGACACTTTTTTTGCCGCCGAAGACATTGTTCTAAGAACCCATACTTCACCGGTGCAAATCCGGACCATGAAGAAGACACCGCCACCGATTCGAATGGTCTTCCCGGGTCGTGTCTATCGTCGCGAAACGCCCGACGCCACCCACTCTTCCGAATTCCATCAGATCGAACTCCTCTATGTCGATCACGGTGTCACCATGCGCGATCTGAAGGGAGTCCTTACTCAGTTTGCCCAGCAGGTCTTTGGTGACGACGTCGATGTTCGCTTCCGGCCTTCCTATTTCCCTTTCGTTGAGCCTGGAGCTGAAGTGGATATTTCCTGCTTCCTTTGTAAAGGCAGTGGGTGCCGCGTTTGTAAGCAATCCGGTTGGATCGAAATCTTGGGATCGGGCATGGTTCACCCCAACGTGTTTCGTCACGTAGGCTACGATCCTGAAACCGTGACCGGGTACGCAGCGGGAATGGGAGTGGAGCGTATTGCCATGCTTCGCCACGGGATCCCGGACATTCGACTCTTCTTCGAAAACGACCTACGCTTCCTTTTCCAATTTTAGTTTGAAAAGAAGGGGCGCGCTGTTGTTCGCGTTCCCTCTTGGAGGTTGATTTGCTTTTTAGTGTGGATTGGCTCAAACAGTACGTAGAGGTGCCAAGCGATCCCGAGGCTCTGGGCCAGCGATTGACCATGGCCGGTTTGGCGGTGGAAGGCATTGAGCGCCAGGAGATTCCCGACTCGGTTCTCGTGGGCAAGATCCTTGAGGCCAAGCAACATCCGAATGCCGATCGATTGACTTTGTGTACGGTCGACGTGGGAGCAGAAGAACCCCTGCAGATTGTTTGCGGTGCGCCGAACGCTCGGACGGGTCTTATTGGGGCCGTGGCCACGGTTGGAAC
>JABDJR010000632.1 GCA_013003415.1 Candidatus Eiseniibacteriota bacterium
ACTTCCGATCGTTTTGTGCGCGAGGGGTGGGACATGCTAATTCGGTCTCGGGCTTACATACTCGATGAACTTGCATACCGCCATCAAGTTCTCCAGAGTTCAGAAGACACAGCCCTTGATAGCTTAAGGTTGGAATACCAAGCTCTGGCCACGCTCCAAGCTGAACATTTTTTTGCCGGAACTCGAGACTCAAGATCGGAAGAAACTCTAAGCCGGGTTCGGAAAGAACTTGAGACTGTTGACCGTCACCTTGGCCGCTTAAGCTCCAAACACCGAGCTATCCAGGGGCGACATCGGTTGAGCGAGCAAATTGGCTTTGAGGAAGTTGTGGGTAGCTTGCCCCCTTCCAGCGCTTTAGTGGGGTTCGTGCGCTTTGGCAACATTACTTCGGTAGAGCATCTTGAACCGGGTCAGAAGAAGAATACGGAATGGCAGTCCCTTCCTAACGTTGGCATCATGACTCGGCCCGGCAAAACCGAGGGGGCCTATGCCGCTTATGTGGTTGAAGGGGGAACAACGGATCCGAAGTTTGTCTATTTGGGCTCCGCCAAAACGATTGAATCGGAAATCGCGACGTGGAAAAGGGGTGTTGAATCCCGGGGAGTGAAAACACTCCGCCCCCCCGGGTCCAAGGTTCGGGAACTTATCTGGGATCCAATTGCCAGCTCGGTGCGCGATGCCGACCTGATCTTCCTTGTACCTGATGGGGACATCAACCACGTTAGTTTTGACGCCCTTCCCGTTTCCGAAGGCGAGTTTCTTTGCGAAACCGCTCCGCTTATTCACTACCTGTCGGCCGAGCGGGATTTGGTCACTGAATCGGAAACGCCTTCCGGCCGCGGCCTGTTGGTTGTGGGCGGACCTTCCTTTTGGACGAATACAGATGATGCACCGGCCGACGGAGACGACGCCCCGGGAGAAACCTATCGAGGGCTACGAGCCCGGGCTGATGTTTACCCGTCATCGATCGAGCATCGCGGGGGCATCTTCTTCAACCGTCTTCCATTTGCCGAGCGTGAAGCGGAAGCGGTAGCCAAGCTTTGGAAGGCATATCGAAAAGAACCGATTGTAAAACTCACCGGAGAAAAAGCTACGGAAAAGCAGTTCAAGGAGCACGTCAAAGGCTCTCGGGTGATCCATGTAGCAACGCACGCCTTCTTTACCGGCGAAGCGTCCGGCCCAGCCGCTCGTTACCAACCGTTCCGTCTGAGTGGCATGGCTTTCGCCGGCGCTAATGCCCCTGGTGCAGTGTCGGGTGCCTCTGACGGTATTTTGTACGCGGAAGAGGTCGCAGTGATGGACCTCAGTGGAGTGGAGTGGGTTGTGCTCTCTGCCTGTGAAACGGGGATTGGAGCGATTGAAACTCGTCAGGGAGTTTTGGGTTTGCGACGGGCGTTTAAGGACGCAGGCGCCAACACACTGATCATGAGCTTGTGGCGAGTCGCCGATGATGCGACTCAAGAATGGATGCAGGAGCTTTACAGGGCCAGACTTAACGGCGCTTCCACGGCCGAGGCGATTCGTCAGTCAAACTTAACCGTCTTAAAGGCAAGACGCGCAAGTGGCGAATCTGACCATCCCTTCTTCTGGGCGGGCTTTGTGGGTACCGGGGACTGGGACTAGGTTTTCTCCCGCTTTATGCGCCGCGGATGACCTCTAGTTCGAGGGCGGCTCGTCGCCCAAGGGGAGTTGATGGGTGTTTGGATGCCAAAGGCTGCAACACGTCTTGCGCCTCTCCATGACGCCCGCTCTTCGCTAGGGCAAGACCCAGGTTCAATTGAATAAGTGCCGCTTTTGGCTCCTCTTCGGCCAGCAAAGAGAGTTCTGCGGCAGCCGAGTCAGGGTGCCCGGTGTACAGAACCGACATGGCATGAAGCATTCTGAGATCAGTGTTCTGAGGAAATTCATCAACGGCACTTCTCAAGAGCGTATTTGCACGCCGCATTTGGCCTGAAGCGATATAAACGGAAGCCAAAGCAACCGAACAGGGCTCCCTACGATCAGACCGACACTGGTTCTCTAGGGCAACGATCTCTGTTTGGAGTTTGGCATCGAAGAACTGTATGCCGCGAGTTCTTAACTCTTGACGATCCGCAGCCGTGACTCCCGCCGGAAGAATCATCTCTGAAGCCGAGAAATTTTCGATAGTGACGATGAGAGCCTGCGACAGCTCCAAGGTTTCAGGCGCTGGTTGCAATCTCCCTACCGAGAGGAGCGCCACGAACAACGCCGCAGCTACGCCCAGACCAAGGTTCAAGTAGGGGCGTTTGCGTGGTCGGTTTCGAAGGGTCTTCCCCAGACCTATTCCCAGTGTTTCGTAAGCTTCGGGGGCACGAGGGGTAGAGCTTAGGTTCGCCGGCTGCGGAATCGATTCTAAAGCGGCAGCACAAACAGGACAGACAGCAAGATGTTTCCGCTCTCTGTCGGTGAGTGACGACCCCTCTACCACGGAAGCGAGAGCCTCCAAGGAAAGGCAGTTGGGATTATTGTTAACGAGGTCCATTTGTAAGCCCCAATTCAGAGTAAATCATGCTGTTGCGCCAAACGTCGTAAGCGTTTTAAGGATCGCTCTAACATTCGGTACACGTGTTTTGGGTTTTTGAGACCCATTCCTTCGGCAACTTCGCGGCCCTTTAACCCTCTGGTAAAACGAAGCCGTAGAAGTTTTTGGTCTTGAGCCGGCAGCTCATCAACCAAATCCAAAATGGCATGCGTTCTATGTTCCGCTTCCTTCTTGATGAGATCTTCTTCCGGATTCCGAGCCTGATGGCTCAGACTGATCTCATCGGCTTGCATATCCCGGTAGGCGAGTTGCCTGCCCGAAGCCAAGCCCAACTCAGACGCCCTGTTCTGTAAGGCGATTCTGCGAAAAACGCGAGTGTCCACCGTGCTATCAATACGTTCCAGGGAGTTGAGAACATCTTCTAGGGACGGTGGGGGATCGAAAAGTGTAGCGAGTCTTTTCCTTAAGAGGCGAAGGCTCATCTTCTCGTAGTAGTACAGCTCGAAGACTCTTCGGTCTTGCTCTGTGAGCCGATTCAGAGTTTCTGAATGCTGGCGACCGAATCGGGACCGAACCGCGTCCAGAGCGTGGTTCCGGGCTACGAAGGTAAGCCAAGTGGCGAGAGAAGCACGACCCTCGTAGGTGGCGAACTTCTTCCGATAGAGGGACTCCAAAAGCTCAACGTATGCCGTCCGCAAGTGTTCTTCATCTTGGATATGGCGCTTGAGCACCGTATACATGAGTCCTGTGAAACGCTGGATGAACTCATGCCACGCCTCTTCGGATTGAGCCAGAATCGCCTCGACAAGTTTCTTATCCTTGTCTCGATTCACCACGTGGACCGCGGCGATCTGGTTCTCCGGCTCGGAGCGAAAGGGATCAAGAGGGAGTTCGGTCATGGTTCACCTTGGTGTGGGCAGCCTTAAGAGACTCAAGTATACCCCGGATCCTTTGATCTCCCGCCTTTTCAGCTATTCATATTTTGTAAGGAGAAAAAATCGCACCCGTCCGTCAGGGTTGAGTGAGGTCCATGACCGCTTCAGGATGCGCTGTGCCGGGTGATCCATTTATCGAGTTCGTTGGCAAAGCGTTGCTTATCTTTGGGACCAAGCGCAGCGGGGCCACCCGTAATCACACCCCCACCACGAAGGATATCCATGAAGTCGCGCATGTTGAGCCGTTCGCGAATGGTGTCCGGGGAATACAGTTCCCCACGAGGATTCAGCGCGTGACCGCCCTTTTCAATGACTTCAGCCGCAAGGGGAATGTCCGCGGTAATGACCAAGTCGTCTTTCTCCAGGCGATTTACAATTTCGTTGTCGGCCACATCGAAACCGGCGGGGACCAGAACAAAATTGATAAACGAGGAAGAAGGAATGCGCATCTGAGCGTTCGCCACGAGCGTCATGGGGACTTCGCGCTTCTCCGAGGCCCGGAAAAGAATCTCCTTAATAGCCTTGGGGCAGGCATCGGCATCAACCCACACCTTCATGCTGTAGCCATCCACCCGGCGACAATTAACAGTGCACCAATCACGATTCCAAGCAAGGTTCTGACGGCTCCGGCGGGAACCACTTGCTGAAGCGGCCAGGCGGTTTGCGCGAAAAAGGTTGTTGGGAAACCCTCCATGTCGCTGAACCCAATTTTTCTTGGGGGCTGGGCCGGCACATGTGCGGTCCGAAAGATGTAATCCCAACAGCTGAAGATGATGCCGAAGTTCACCGTCGTGCGCCCGGTGGCGTCGTAGTTATGATGCCAAATATGCATGCGGGGGTTGTTCAGGAGATACCTCAGCGGTCCGTAGTCGAGCTTTAGGTTGGAGTGATTCAGGTGGCCGATCAGGGTGCCAAAGATGGCATGAAACATAACCGCCTCGTAGCCGAACCCAAAGTAGGCGAGAGGCAAATACTGAATGGCCTTGTATACCGCAACTTCGGTCCATTGGAAACGAAAAGCCACAATCCAATCCATTTCACCGTCGGCAACACTGTGGTGCGTCTTGTGAAAGTGCCAAAGAAAAGGCACGCGGTGCAGCAGATTGTGAACACACCAATGGACGAAGTCGGTGACAAACAGAGCGACCAAGATTTGTACCCAAATGGGCCATGAGGCTGCCAGATCTCGATGAGCCACATCGTAGAGATTGTTCGCCTTCAAGAAATTGTCGAAGCCTGGGAGGATCAGCGCAGTTCCAAGTCCGTAGAGGATAACACCAAGAAAGTGACCGTTGAAGACAAGGTGGAGCAGGTCGGACCACAAGCGTGGGCGCAGCTGTTTCTGATCCGGGCGCCAAGGCCACTTCCATTC
>JABDJR010000645.1 GCA_013003415.1 Candidatus Eiseniibacteriota bacterium
ATACAACCCATGAAGTAACCGTTGGCTACCGCGTGGGCAGGCTGCTCAAGCTTCCAAAGATACTGAGAGAGCCCCTTCACGGTGGCGCTGGGATTGAATACGATTTCCGCGCCGTTCAAGCCCAGAAGCCTGGCCCCTTCGGGGAAATGGCGGTCATAACAAATGTAGACCCCCACTTTGCCGTAACGGGTTTGCCACACGGGATAGCCCAAGTTGCCTGGCTTAAAGAAGTACTTTTCCCAAAACCCGCTGGTGTGCGGAATGTGGTTCTTCCGGTACTTACCCAAGTAGGTGCCGTCAGCATCGATGACCGCGGCCGAGTTGTAGTACACCCCGGCTTGTTCGCGTTCGTAGATCGGCACCACAATCACCATCTCGTGCTTCTTGGCATAGGGCGTCAGCGCTTCAACCGTGGGTCCCGGAATCGGCTCGGCGGCTTCGTACCACCGCGCGTCTTGCCCCGGGCAGAAATAGGGCCCGTTGAAGATCTCTTGCAGGCAAAGCACCTGCACGCCCTTGGCACCCGCTTCTTCAATGAACGGGATGTGCGCTTCGAACGCGGCTTTTTGCACTTCAGGAATGCTGACGGACTCGTCGTTAATCGGGTTGTGGCACTGAATCAGGCCACCTTTCACCATACGCGCCATGTGCGCCTCCTTACATGCTTAGAACCAGCGTTCGATCACCATTTTCTTGTCGGTGTAGAACTCGATGGAATCGCGACCATGAGCTTTGAGATCTCCGTAGAAGGAACTGCGCGTTCCGCCGAAAGAGAAGAAAGCCATGGGAGCTGCCACACCAATGTTGATACCCATCATGCTGACTTCGGCGCGGTAACGGAATTCACGGGCGGCGGGGCCGCTCTGAGTGAAGATGGACGTGGCGTTGGCGAACTCGCTCTTGTGGATGGTGTTGATGGCTTCGTCTAAGGACTCGACCGGCACAATCGTAAGCACGGGGCCAAAGATTTCTTCTTTGGCAATGGTGGCGTCGGGTTTCACGTTGTCGAAGATGGTAGGACCAAACCAGTTGCCACCCTCGTGACCCTCGACCTTGCAGTCGCGTCCATCAAGAATGAGATCGCCACCCTCTGCAATGCCTTTTTCTACGTAGCTGGCAATCTTGTCGCGATGAGGCGCGCTAATGACAGGCCCCATGGTGACGCCGGCTTCGAGCCCGTTTCCAACCTTGATATTGCTGGCCTTTTCTTTGAGCTTTTCGACCAGAGGTTTGTGAACATCACCAACCGCCAACACAACGGAACCCGCCAAACAGCGCTCTCCCGCGCAGCCGGCGAAGGATTCGGTGATGGCTGAAGCGGTGTCTTCCAGTTGAGCATCGGGCATGACGACGAGGAAGTTCTTAGCGCCACCCAAGGCCTGCACGCGTTTTCCGGTTTCGCCGGCGCGTTTGTACACGTGACGCGCGATGGGCGTCGATCCCACAAAGGAAACGCCCTTGATGTCGGGGTTATCTAGAATTGCGTTCACGGAGTCTTTCCCCCCGTGAATCATGTTGCACACTCCCGGAGGAATGCCCGAAGCCTGGATCATTTCAAAAATGAACTCTTGGCACATGGGAACCTGTTCCGAGGGTTTCACAATGAAGGTGTTTCCGGTGGCCACGGCAAAGGGAAGGAACCAAAGGGGCACCATGGCGGGAAAGTTAAACGGAGCGATACAGGCAAACACACCGATGGGTTGGCGAATGGCTTGGCAGTCAATCCCGCGAGCCACGTCTTCCAGGTTGTAACCCTGCATGAGAGTAGGAATGCCGGTGGCCACTTCGACGTTCTCAATAGCACGCCGCACACTACCGCGAGCTTCGCTGAGAGTCTTGCCGTGCTCTTTGGTTAAAATCTTGGAAAGGTGCTCGACGTTCTCTTCGAGCAGGTTCTTCAAGGTGAAGAAATAACGCGCACGCACCAAGGGTGGCGTCTCACGCCAGGCGGGAAAAGCGTCTTTCGCCGCTTTCACGGCGGCATTGACCTCGTCCGCACCACTCATGGGGACCGACGCCAGGGTCTCTCCGGTGGCGGGGTTTAAGACCGGAATATGCTCAGCGTTGGAGGTGATCCAATCGCCGCCAATATAATTCTTCAACTGACGCGCCTCAGAAGAGGTTGCGGTCGGTGTTCCGACATGGGGAGAGGTCATGATCGATTCCTTTCTTGCCGCCGGAGGGGGTCAATGAGACCCTTCCATTTGCGGTTAAACCTATAATCCTTCATTCTATCCAATTACGGCGATCACCTCTACGGAAAGGTCAAAGGCTGTGAAACGTATTTTTAGCTTCGTGGGCGCGCTTTCGTTGGGCTTGATTGTCGGTTCCGTCCAAGCCGATCCCAGCATCGTCCGGCACGAGCAAACGGCGGGTGTCCAAACTCCTTTGACTCTGATCCACACGGTTCCCACGGAAACCGATCTGGGGAAAGCCTTCTCCCCCGAAAAAGATGCTACTAAAAAGTGGCGTCGTCTCATCGATGAGACAGAACGCAGTTTGGACTGGGCGGCCTTCTACGTTTCGAACGAACCCGGTAGCCAGCTCGAACTGGTCTTGAAGGCTATGCGTCGGGCCGCTTCCCGCGGCGTGAAAGTCCGTTTGCTGGCGGACAAGGGCTTCTACGAGATCTACCCAAAGACCCTCGAAAACCTGGATGAGCTGGAAAACATCGTCGTGAAGTTAGTCGACTATCGAGAGCTCATGGGCGGTCCCATGCATGCCAAATACTTCATTGCCGACGGAGAAATCTCCTATGTCGGAAGTCACAACACGGACTGGCGCGCCTTGGAGCACATTTTTGAAATGGGTATGGTCATTAACGACCGCAATTTTGCGACGGATTTAGGAAACGTGTTTGAAAGCGATTGGAAACGATCCAAAGGCGTGGGGCGTATTGAGCGTTGGGCCGGTCGCGAAGGTTATCCTAAGAGAATGGTGACCGCCGTTCGCGACCATGATAGCGGCGGCGTGTGGTAC
>JABDJR010000642.1 GCA_013003415.1 Candidatus Eiseniibacteriota bacterium
ACCATTCAGAAGTCGATCGACGATATTATGCTGACCACCGCCGTGGCCGACGCCTCCGAGAAAGAAGAAGATCCGGCGCACGCGCTTCTGAAGGCCATGGAAGGCATGGACAACGACGACATGGTGAAGGCGCTGAAGAAAGAAATGCTTCTGGCGGCTAAAAACCTCGAGTACGAACGCGCGGCGAGCCTTCGGGACAAAATAGAAGAGCTCTCAGCCAATCCTCCGAAGCCTTCATCGAAGAAGTAGCCGTCGCAAGTAAGTTGGGGGTGGCGAAAATACGAGTTGTTCCCACAAGGAGAGGCTCTCTGCCTTTCCCTCTCCGGTGGGAATAACTCGATTTTCGACACCCCCATCTTCTTTCCTGCCACTCCGCGCTAGAAGGACTCTCGAAGCGTTCGGCTCAAGCCGAACAAGACGCTAACACCCTGCTCAAACGTGTCGCCGTCGCTAACCAACGTACTTTGGGTCAGAGGGAACCGAACTCCCAAGTTCAACTGGGTGCGCATGTCCAAAGCCACCCCACCCGAGAAGGCGAGGTAGTGAGCCTTCAGCCCGGTGTTGTTGTCCCTGACGCCATTCCATTCGGCAAAGCCTTGCCTCAGAAACTGATACTGAGCGCCCACGGTCGCTTTTTCGCTCAGAATGGCGGTAATGCCGCCCCCGGCTAAAAACTCCGAGCTAGCTCGATACTTTTTCGAGTTCTCGTACAAGGGAGTTCGAAGGGCGAGGCTGACATGCCCCATCACCATAGGAATGACCGGTCTCCCGTAACTTGCCTCTAGCAAAGGATCGAAAGTGCCGTTTCCAAACTGAATGTGGAGATGGCGTCGCCCTTCGCGACCGGCGAGCAACGGATCCTCTTCGGTCTTTCCGGTTGGAACCGACGTTCCCACCGAAAGTTCAAAGATGTCTTGGTTGTCAAAGATCCCCACGAACTGGCGAGACACCAGAAGGGAGAGATCCCCAATGCCTTGGTAGGTTTCATCGCGATGATGAAGCTCTCCATTGCGTTCCATGGCGGCAATATCCGCCTCTGTAGCGGGATCAACGGGGTTGACCTCTACGCTTTGGTCTTTAATGGAAAACGGCACACGAAAGCGCAAACTCCAGGCGTCTTCAAAGGAGGCCTGAAGCGAGAGCTCGCCATACCAAAAGTCGAGACCGACTTCGTGGCGATGGAGAGGAACGGAGATGATCTCACCCGCCTCGTTAACACCTTTGGTTTCAAAGTGACCGCCATCCATGTCGAAACCACGAATGGCATTCAGGCTTGCTCGAATCGTACCTTCATAAATAGGAACCGGACCGGTTCCTTCCCCGCGAGGAATCGCGGGGTTGCTTCAAGCGGGTCAGCCTTGGCCGTAAACCGGTACCGCGATGCCCAAGCTCGCGATCACCACAAATGCAAGCAACCACCTCATTGAGCTTCTCCTCCGTCGACAATATTCATAATTTGGTCAAAAAAGTTACCGCGGACGGTGCCCAAGAGCTTTCCCTGCTCATCGAAAACCATCACGTAGGGAAGTCCTTGAACCTTGTACTTGCCTTGCGCAATGCGCGAAGCATCCGATTCCCAATCGACGAGGTCGACCTTGCGTAGGGCGATGTTATCGCGCTCGACCGTAAGGCGTTCCAGTTTTGGAGTGAGAACTTTACACGGGGCGCACCAAGGGGCCACAAAGTCGACCAGGGTAATCTTTCCCTTGGCCATGTGATGTTTGAGGTTGAAGGCTTCACCTTCGGTGACCAGATAGAGATCGGCGTTTGCGCGTTCCTCGCTGGTCAAGGGAACTGTGACCGACTCTCCTTCAAGCAGAAGGTCGTAGCCTAAGTCCGCCAAGGCGTCTCGGGCGGCTTGAACTGTCTTGTCGAGGTCATCGCCCTCGTACATGAAATAGCCCTTGCCGTTGGGATAGTTCACTCCGGCCAAACCAATACCGGGGATCTTCTTCAGGGCGTTTGCGCTTTTCGTTTCGCAACCCAAGCAGGTCATGCCGGCCACCGTGAACTCAACTTCCTCTACCGCGGTGAGTGCGGGGGCAGCCGTCAGACCGGTCAGGGCCATCAATACAAATAATCTTTTCAGAAACATGGGTCTTCTTTCCTTTTTCTTGTCTATCCAGGGCAGCGTCGGATTA
>JABDJR010000004.1 GCA_013003415.1 Candidatus Eiseniibacteriota bacterium
GAAGATCCAGCGTAAACCATTCGCCGACGACAATGCCGGGATCTGTATTTAGACCGAAGAGGCTCTCGTGCTCGGTATCATCTCCGCCACCAAAGGCATTATCAGGACCGAAGTCGACGAGCTTCACTCCGACTACGCGAGCTTCCTCGACCCACACGTTCATGTGGAAATGCGTCATCTCGGTGGCGTCGATCGTGGGGTTTAGAAACTCGATTCCAGCGAAACCAAACTCGGTATAGACCTTGACATCGTCGCCGTCGATTTTGATGTCGGCAACGTTGGCGTCATCCCATGGCGTCGACCAAGTGTCGACGGGAACGTTGTCGTACTCATTGCTAAACAAACTGATTACGTCGGCTGCCGCGATATCGGGAATTGGTGCTCGCTCGGTTGGGGGTGCGGTGACATTGAGAGTCACGCTCCCAACCGCATCGACGTCACCGAGTTTTGCGGTAAGAGTTGCCGTACCAGCTCCCACGGGCACGATCATTCCATCGACAGAAACAGCCACCGCATCATCGTCTGAGAAAAAATCGTAGTAGCCTGGGAGGAAACTCATCCTTTGATCCACGCCATCGATCGCGAAGGTAGCCTGGGTCATGGTCACATTAACCTCCCCCCCCACAAACGCATTGATGACTTGGGGGATCAGGATTGGCCGCGGATTTGTGATCAGCCCCGTGTTTTCAAAGACGACTTCATCAAACCAAATCGTATGCCCTTCCGTACCGTCACCCTCCGCCGCTTCGGCAAAGTACATGAGGCCGCGCTCGTTGGTCAGTCTTGAGGGCAAAGGAATCGGAACAATGTACTTTGTCCAGCTCGTGGTTAAAGGCACGCTCGCCCGCTCGGCCGTATAGAGGGAGTTCCCCGTATTGTCGTTTCCGAGCCCGACCACATCGAGGGACGACTCCTTACTCGCTTTAGCGTAGAAAGTAAGCGCATCGTACCCGGCAAAACTCCGAGCCGAGTTGGCGGTAAAGGCACCGCCGGCATAACCACCAGATGTGGGCGGCACGGTTATTCTTAGAGAAGAACCGCCCGTAAACTTGGTTTCCGTGTCGATGCTGAGGGCATCAATCTTTGAGCCTGCAAAGGCCTGGAAATCGAGACCACTGGCGAAGGAATCGATGTCCCGAAATACGACGGGATCGGTGTTTAAAGGGGCCGGCAACAGACCGGAAGTGTCTCGCTCACAAGCGGTCGCGCTCAGGATCAGGATTAGAGAAACCACGGAGAAAAAAATGGGCTTTTTCAGGGGAGTATCCTCACTTTTCCGAGGCCAAATCCGGGCCGGAGATTTGGTCGGTGAACCGTCAAAACAGGGGAATGTAATATTCAGCTAAGTTATTATCTTGCATGCTAGTAGACCTGTCAACTCTTCCCCGATAAGTATCGTAAACCATGGTATAATATGGCCCTTGAATTAGCCTATTTACCCTACCAGAAAGTCAGCTCAATGAACCGCTTCCAGCACCCTTGGATCCTCCTCGGATTGACCCTAGTTTTGGCCACTTTTTCGCTTCAAAAAGACGCTCTGGCGCAGGGATATCAGCTGGTTTGGGCCGACGAATTTGATGGTTCTTCGGTCGATCTCTCCAAATGGACCTTTGAGATCGGCGATGGCTGTCCAAGCCTCTGTGGTTGGGGAAACAACGAGCTTCAATACTACAAATCTGAAAACACGACCTTAAGTGGCGGCCTCATGACGATTACCGCGAAGTTCGAGCCCACCGCGGGACGGCTCTACACCTCCTCGCGTTTGGTCACCAAGAACAAGTTCGACTTCACTTACGGGCGGATCGAAATGCGTGCGCAGATGCCCGAAGGCCAAGGGCTGTGGCCGGCTTTCTGGTTGTTGTTTACCGACCCGTCCAATTACGGAGGCTGGGCTGCGGGCGGTGAACTCGACATCATGGAGTACCTCGGCCACGACACCGATCTTGTTTACGGCACCATTCACTATGGCGCCCCCTCCCCCGGCAACGTCTTTTCCGGCGACACTTATGAACTACCTAGCGGAAACTTTAGCGACTCCTTCCACACCTTCGCCGTCGAGTGGGAACCGGGAGAACTGCGCTGGTATGTCGATGGCATTCACTATATGACGCGCTACGAATGGTTCTCCACCGGAGGCGCCTACCCCGCACCCTTCGACCACGACTTCCACATTCTTTTAAACTGTGCGGTAGGCGGGGACTTTCCCGGCAACCCCGACGGCACCACCATGTTTCCTCAGGACTTTGTAATCGACTACGTCCGGGTTTACCAAAAACCCGAGTTCGAAGATTGCAGTGTTGTATTTGCCGGCATGGATCCTTTTGAACCCAACTGGTTTGTTTTCCAAGGCGCGGGCGGAGGCAACATCAGCTCGAACACCACAAATACAGCCCCTATAAAGGGTTACGAGGGCGCCCTGAACTGTAATTGGGGTAGCGCTACGGGATACATGGGTGGATTCGGTCGGGAGAATATTCGCGACCTCACCGACTTTACGCACTTCAATTTCTGGATTGATCCGGCTCCTGGCGAAAGCTATCAAATCCAAGTCCAGCTACAAGATGATGACAATGGAGACGACATCATTCCTGCACCCGACGGGAATGATGATGAGTTCCAATTCAACGTCGAGGTGAACCCGACCGGCCATGCCATTCCCGGTGGGGGTTGGCAACGCGTCTCGATCCCCTTGAGCAGTTTCTTTGATGACAATTCCTACCACTACGGTGGCAACGGAATCTTGGATCTCACCCCTACTTCAGCAGGGGGCAACGGACAACTTATCTTTGTTGTCATCACCCTGATCGGAAATGGTACGCCGGTTAACTTTGTCACCGACCGTTGGGAGTTCACCCGTGAAGACGGTGTGGTGAGTGGCGAACTGTATTCCGACACCGATGGCAACGGTATGAAGAACGGCGTAGAAAGTGGGATCGACGGAGTTGAAGTTCGCTTGTTTGACAGCAACGGAACTCAAGTGGGCACCACGAACACGGCCGGAGGCGGTTTGTATTCTTTCGGAACGCTTCCCGGAGATGAATACCGCGTTGAGATCGACGACACCAATCTTGCCCTTGATGGAACAACACCAACCGAAGACCCCGACGGAGTGGTCACGCCCCATGAGGCTTATGTGCCGGTTGACTGTTCCGCGACCTTGGCAAATCAGGATTTCGGTTATGAGCCTGCCTCGCTGAGCGTCCCCGACGGCACCATTGGGGCGGGTTTGCTACTGCGAGCTGCAGTTCCAAACCCCTTTAGCTCCTCGACAAACATCGCATTCTCCACCGAGAGCGAAGGGCTGATCAAACTGACCGTGTTTGATCTGAACGGGCGTGTGGTAGCCAACTTGGTCGACCAGACGTTGTTCGCTGGTGATCATGAAGCGCGCTGGAATGGTCGCGACCTTTCGGGTCGTCAAACCGCGAGTGGTATTTACCTCGTTGCACTCCAAAACGCTGAAGGCACCGCAACCCAACGCGTCGTCCGCTTCCGATAGAGCGTAGCCAACACAGAGTTTTCCGCGAGCGACCAAGGTTCGCACGGAAAGTTAGCTAGAGCGTTCGGCCGTACGCCGTGTATCCTGGCCCTATGATCTATCTGAATCAGGCCGGAACCAGCTGGCCCAAGCCATCGCCGGTTCGTGAGGCGGTTCAAGATGCGTTAACCGCTCCGGTTGAAAGCTGGGCCAACCGATTCAACGCACAACATCAAGCAATCTGCGCCGCCTTTGGCGTAGGAAACCCCGAGCGATTGCTTCTGACTCCGGGGGCTACGTCAGCTCTATCGGTTGGCATTCTCGATCATCCTTGGCAGTCCGGGGATCGCGTGTTGGTGAGTGGCTTAGAACACCACGCACTCTACCGCCCCGTGCAACAGCTGGCCGACCGTGGCGTTGAAGTTGGAATCATCCCTCCCGGAGAAGGTGGCGCAATTGCGCTGAGCGCTCTTCGCGCAGAGCTGCAGCGCGGTGGCGTGCGAATGGTTGCGATGACGGCCGCGTGTAACGTCACCGGTGACGTTCTTCCTATCAAGCAAATCGTTTCCTTGGCTCACGAATATGACGCCTTGGTTCTCATCGATGCTGCACAGATTACAGGGTGGGTGCCGGTGGATGTCATGGCTCTCGATGTTGATCTGCTTGCGTTCACTGGGCACAAAGGGGCTCAAGCGCCCTGGGGAATCGGCGGCCTCTACGTGGCCGAGCGGGTCCTGATGTCTTCCCCAAGCGCCGCGTGCGAGCTACCCGTAGATGGCGAGCCGGCGTGCTCCACCATGCCTGGATACTGTGATGCGGGATCGGTCGATCGCGCTGCCTTGGCCGGTCTGGTGGCGGGGTTTCGCTGGCTGGCCGCACCCGAACGTTCGAACCGTTTGGAAGTGGCGCGGAAGCGGGTAGCGATTCTCCAAGAAGTTGTTTCGGGTCGGCCCGGGGTAACTCTTCACGCTTACACGCCATTAGCGTCGCGCATGCCTACCCTGGCTCTCACGGTTCTGAACCACTCTCCCGCGGAACTGGCTTCTGCACTTTCTGATCGTGGCATTCTGGTAGCCGCCGGCCTGCAGTGCGCGCCACTGGCCCACGAGACCCTTGGCACGGCGCCATCGGGGGTTCTTCGCATGAGCTTTGGTCCAGGCAACGAAGATGGCGATGTGGATATCGCTGCGGCTGCTCTAGGCGAGGTGCTCGAGGACGGACCCGCCTAGCGCGACGAAGTCAACGACACCCAACTAAACTTTAAGCATCACATCCGCAAAACTCTGCATCACCCAGAATTGGTGGAAGCCCAACACAGACTTCACGACCCCCTTGGAGCGCGCACAGCAAACCGCTGTGGATCGCTTCATTTCAGAAAACGATCTAAGTCACTGAAACACAATGGGCGAACCGGTCTAACGCGGCCTACGTTTGAAGGTCGATGTGCTTTAAAACTTTCAGGATCTTCCGTAAGTCACCGTCTTCGACGGAGCCTACAGGCTTGGTATTGGCGTGATCGTGCAGGTGCTCAACCTTTACGAAAAGCTTATTGATGGCGTCGTCAACCGAAAGTCCGGTGGCGGCCATGCCCGTGTCTGACCAGGAAACGTTCACTTCGCTTGCATCCCCTTGCACTCGAAGATCGATGGGTTGTTTCAAACTCAGATTCTCGGACTGAATTGCTGTCAGGGTGTAAAATCCGCTGAACTTCATCTGTGGCCCTCCTTGGCCTCTCCGATTTTCAAGCCCCCAAGAAAATCAAAGATTGGTGATGCTTCGTTACAGCATGCGGCGCAGTCCCGATGTGATGTAGACGTAACCGTAGCGAAATCGCGTGGAATTTCAACAATTTTTTTTGCTAATACTGATCTTTTATGGAAAAAAGGTGTTTTTTTCAATGGTTTGGTCGAATTTTAGGGATGTCTGCGTTATCGGCAAAGACCAAGATTTGTCGGGGGCTTGTCCAACTCAAGCTCGTAGCTTCCCCCGGAGAGATCAACATCGAGAAGCCAAACTTCAAGATACATTTGTCCGCCGGACACCTGCCCGCGGAAGGTCACAGGGAAACTGGCATAGGGCTCAGGCCCGGCCTCGCGAACAAAGGTTCCCTCCACCTCGAAGGCGCCTTCCCCATCGATGGTGATCAATCCATCGACCGAGCCACTGGCGCAACTGAAGCGTAGTGTGGCTTTGTTGTCCGTTGCGATCACAGACGCTCCCGGACCACCCCAAGATCCGGACAGTTTCGTATCGGGCTCGTTCGGGTCGGAACTACACCCCCACACCATCAATCCCAGTATGAGCAAGCTTGCACGGATCGCTCGTTTCATCACTTCCCTCCTGATGAACCTACGCTGAAAGCAGACCTTTTGTTGCTCAAGTTGCAAGCACCATACCAGTTGAGCGAATTCAGGTAATAGAGATGATCTTCTGCTCCCAAGGGGTTTGCGCCGTCACGTTCCTCCCCGATTCTTGGATACCTTCTACCCAGTCCTCAGAAGACAGCCTATGCTCAAGCCATGGATGCAATCGAAACCTTTAAAGGCATTGTACGAAAGGGAAACGCGGACGCTCTTCGGGAGTTTTTGAGCGCAAACCCGGATTTCATCAACACCAAAGTCCCTTGGAGCTATGGCTCACCCAAGATCCATCAGTCCTCGCCTCTGGACTATGTGATCAACGCTCCCTTCCACAAGCTCACGGACCATGCGGACCCAGCAGACTTTGTGCGCGTTCTTTTGGCCGCAGGATCCAAGGTTGGTGGCTACAACCCTCCCGGTAAAGACACACCCCTTCACGGGTCGGTAAGCCTGAGTCTTCCCCGAATTGCCGAAGCCTTGTTAGATGCCGGAGCCGATCTCGAGACAACTTCCACCTACCCAGGTATACCCATCGGTACACCTTTGGACTTCGCGGTGCACTTTGGAATGGAGGCTTGCGTCGACCTTCTTGTTTCTCGAGGAGCCGAAATCAAGAACCTTCGCATGGCGGCGGGTTCGGGCGATCTCGACAAAACCATTCATCTGCTCCACGACCCCAGCCTCACCGCGCGGGATCGTATCGACGGCTTCCGCTGCGCCGTTCTCTGCGGAAAAGAGGAGACGGCCAAGGTCTTTATCAACCGCGGCATCGATCTCCACGCCGAAATCGATGACGCCACCGTGCTCCACCATGCGGCCTGGCATGGCTCGATCAAGGGGGTAAAGCTCATGATCGACTTTGGGGCAAGCCCAGCGAAAAAGGACCCGGTTCACGGATCAACACCGTTGGGTTGGGCCGAATATCGCCTTCAGTTGGCCGGAGAACAGTTCACCCTGAACGAGGTCGTGGCTTTTCTGAAACCGCTCACCCCTACCGAGCCCTAACCACTCCTAACTTCAGTCACCAAGTGACGGGCCAGATCTTTGGCCGCTCCGGGCGCGGTCAGAAAGAAGAGTTCCGGCTCAATGAGTTCAAGTTCAATGACTTGAAAAGAACCATCGACCATCACTCCGTCGACCCGCATGTAGTCCGGCGTGGGCGATAGCAGAGGCAAGATGTTCGTGGCGCATTCCAAACCTGCGTTCGGCGCCGGAAGTTGTTCCCGAGTGCCGCCAAACTCGCTCTGCACTCGAAAGTCACCTTGTTGCGGCGTCTTTAGGACCGCGTGAGAAAACTTGCCCCCAAAGTACATGAGCGTCCACTCTCCCACTTTTGGGATCTCCTCGATGAAGGGCTGCATCATGAACGCTTTTTCCTCAAGGACCGAGGATAATGCCGCCGCCCGACTTGCCACCTCATCCTTCTCGATCACCCAGGTTTGATGAGCGCTCGCCGACACCGCGGGTTTGATGACCACTTTGTGCCAACCCCGACGCTCCATGATTTCGCCAAAAGATTTGTTCCGGCCAGGCTCAAGGAACTTGGTGGGAACAATAT
>JABDJR010000009.1 GCA_013003415.1 Candidatus Eiseniibacteriota bacterium
ACAGATTGGCCGCCACGACATCCAGAGTGAGCGGACATAAGAGGAAAGACGTGCCCGAAAAGAGAACCACGCCCATGCGATCCCCACGCAACCCATCGAACAGTTCTCGGATCGTGGTTTGACACCGGGCAAGGCGACTGGGGACCACGTCGGTGGCTTCCATACTCAAGCTCACATCGAGGGCAACCACGACATCAACCCCCCGACGATCCACCTGAACCAACTGCGCCCCGACTTGAGGACGCGCCGCCGTCACGATGGCGAACCCTAAGGCAAGGAGCCCTGCCAGAAAGCGAAACCATCGCATGAGTGAGGATCGTTCGGGAGCCAAACGCTGAAACAAGACTTCGTCGCCCCACTGACGCACGCGTCGGTTGCGCCCGTACCCGGCCACAATGGCAAAGATCAGGAGCGCAGGGAGAATCCAAAGCAGGTGGAGAAGTTCCGGATGACCAAAGAGCATTAGGGTATTCGACTCCCTAAAGACTCGGAAAACAGCAAGGCGGAGCCGAGACACAACACGCCGAGCAGGGCAAGGAAGGGACCACGCTCGTTGTATTGAACGTACTCGAAAGTCTCGACTTCTGTTTTCTCCAGAGCATCAATCTCTTCATAGATTTGCTCCAGGGCGCGCGCGCTGGTTGCCCGATAGTACTTACCGCCGGTCAAAGAGGCGATCTGCTTCAGGGTGTCTTCATCGAGCCGCGCCTCCATGGTGACGTAGCGCTTTCCAAAGATGGGGTCATCTACCGGAATGCGCGCCGGACCATCGGTGCCGGCACCAATGGTGTACACCCGAATCCCTAGAGCCCGAGCCGCCTCAGCCGCGGTAATGGGATCGACCTCTCCCGCGTTGTTTTGACCATCGGTGAGCAGAATGACAACCCGACCTTCTCCCTCGGCTTCCCGGAGCCGATTCGTGGCTGTGGCTAAGGCCATGCCGACCGCCGTGCCGTCGGGTTGGCCAAAATCGACCTCATCGAGCAGGTCCATCAACACCCCATAGTCGAGGGTCAGGGGACACTGGGTGTAGGCAGCTCCAGAAAAAACAACGAGCCCCACCCGGTCACCACTCCGTCCTTCCACAAATTCCCGAGCCACGGACTTTGCCACCACAAGACGGTTGTTCGGTTTGAAGTCTTCCGCTCGCATACTCCCCGAAGTGTCAATGGCAAGAACGATGTCGATGCCTTCACTCTTCAGTTCAATTCGCTCGGCTCCGGTTTGGGGGCGCGCCAGCGCAATCACCAAAAGGATTCCCGCGAGAAGCCAAAACCAGGGGAGTTTTTCCACAAAGCGTCCACGCCAACCATGAACGGGAAAAAGGGATAAATCGGAAACGGCGAGCGGCGGTCGACTCCATCGGCGTCGCAAATCCCACCAAAAAAGGAAGATCAACGGAATGAGGGCCAGGAGAAATAAAGGACTAGCGAACCGCATGGTCACCTCCCCCAGCTTCATCTTCAAGGACGATCAGTTCATCACTGGAAACGGCCGCATCTGACAAGGAGGTTTGAGATTGAACTTCGCTCACCCATTGTTTGGCCAGGTTGAGATCTTCGGCCGCCACTTTATTTTCCGGGCGGAACTTTGCAAACTTGACCATGTCGGAGCGCTCCAAAAGATCAAACAATCTCTGCTTGGAACTCTCCGAGAAGTACTCGCGACTCCCTAGATCGGCCTGGAGCTCGCTCGTGGTGGACTCCACGGCCATGACTCCGAATCTTCGCTCAATGTAGCGCCGCACAATCATGGACAAGCCAGAGAAGTGCTCCTTGAGCATGCCGCGATCGGGATACGCTTCCCGTTCTAGTTCGCTAAAGGCCTGCATGGCCTCCACGTCGGGAGCAAGTCGGGGGACGTAAGCTTGGGTTTGTTGTGGGGGCCGTTTGCGCCGCTTCATAAGCCACCAAACCGCCAACGCGGCCAAAGCCAATCCGGCCACAGCCAAACCCACTCGCCACCAAATCCACCGCGTAGGACCGGCGATGGGATCCCTCAACGCCCGTAAGGGAGGCATAGCGCCGGCACTGTCCACCTCGACCGTGGTTACAACGCTGATGGTGTAGGGATTCAGACGAACGGGTACCGCACCGGAAAGTCGGTTCACATAAAAGGGGATCTCGGGCAAAGTGCGTTCGCCGGGTTCGAAAAGGGACACCTCAAGATCCCAATACAAGCTGTCACTCGCGGTGGGAACCGAGGCGGACTTCAGAATATCGAGTTCGCCCAAGGTCACCGGGGCCTGGGGCCCGGTAAGGAGATCGCCGGTGTTTTCTTTGATCACCCCCACCCGCACCTGAAAGGGCTGGCCGATCTGAACAACCGCAGAACTCACTTCCGGGGTCACAAAAACCGTGTCCGCGCCCTGTGCCAGAAGACTCCTCGGCGTGCCCAAGAAAATTAGAATCACCAAGGCTAGAAAATACCCGCGGGACCTTCGCATTAGCGGCGCCCTCGCTGAGTGCGTTTCTTGAAAAACGCAGAAAGGGGTCGCGTGACATCTTCATGAGTCCACAAGTCGACATAGTCAACCCCGGCCGATCTAACCGCATCTTGAAAAGAGGTTTCACGCCGGCGCACTTCCTCACCGAAGGCGCGCCGAACCCGCGGATCCGAGGAGTCGATCGTGGCCTCTCGCCCATCTTCTAGAGCGCGAAGGGAAATCACTCCCATGGACGGTAGGTCTCTTTCTCGGGGATCCCGCAACCGCAGCGCCACCACATCATGTTTCTTCGAGGCGATCTTCAAGGAACGTTCGTAGTTCTCCGTGAAGAAGTCGGAGACCACGAACACGACCGCCTTCCGTTTTTGCACCTGAACCAAATGGTTCAAGGCCATGGTGAGATCGGTTCCTTGCCCCTTACCTTCGAAAGCAAGAATCTCGCGAACCACCCGGAGGACGTGACGTCTTCCCTTTCCCGGCGGCACATAAAGTTCGATGGCATTGGAGAACAGAATCAAGCCAACCTTGTCGTTGTTTTGCACCGCGGAAAGAGAGAGCAGCGCTCCCACCTCTGCCGCGAGCTCAGCTTTGAACCGATTCTTGGAGCCAAATCTTTGGGACCCGCTGAGATCGACAAGAAAGAAAACGGTGAGTTCACGCTCTTCTTGGAGGATCTTGACATGAGGATGCCCTGTCCGCGCGGTGACGTTCCAGTCGATGGATCGGATGTCGTCTCCCGGGGCGTATTCGCGCACCTCGGCAAACTCCATTCCCTTTCCTTTGAAAACGGAATGGTATTCACCGCCAAATAGATCGCTGACCAGGTGTCGCGTACGGATTTCAATCCGCCGCACCTTTCGAAGAATCTCGCGTGGAATCATGAATCGCGCTTACGGAACTTCGACAGAGTCAAGAATGCGGCTGGCGATATCCGCCGACGTCACCTCTTCCGCCTCCGCTTCAAAAGTCACAAGAATCCGATGACGAAGCACATCAAGGCCAATCGCCTTGATGTCATCGGGGGTCACAAAACCTCGCCCCCGCAAGAGGGCTTGGGCTTGGGCAGCGCGGGTTAGAAAGATCGTGGCTCTCGGCGACGCACCAAAAGCAATGAGAGGTGCGAGGTCGAGTCCCGCGCTTTCCGGATCGCGGCTGGCGGTCACCAACTCGACAACGTATCGCTTGATTTTGTCATCGACATAAATGCCGCGGGTAACATCGCGCAGACGAATCAGTTCATCTGCGGTCATTACGGGAGAAGGTTCCACCGGGGTACCCAACCCAGCTTTGTCCAGAATCTCTAGCTCTTCTTCCTTGGTTGGGTACGTGACCACAACCTTGAGCATGAACCGATCCACTTGAGCTTCGGGAAGCGGATAGGTTCCTTCTTGCTCAATGGGGTTTTGCGTCGCCAATACCAAAAACGGGGACGGCAACGAATAGGTCCCGTCGCCGAGCGTAACGTGACGCTCTTGCATGGCCTCCAACAACGCGCTCTGAACTTTGGCCGGAGCGCGGTTGATCTCATCGGCCAAAAGAAGGTTCGTGAACACGGGACCTTTTTTTGCCGAGAAGGTGGCTTCCTTAGGGTTATAGATCATGGTGCCCGTCAGGTCCGCAGGCAAGAGATCGGGGGTGAACTGAATCCGGTTAAAATCCAGTTTCAGGGAAGACGCCAGGGCCTTAACCGCCGTGGTTTTGGCAAGCCCGGGAACCCCCTCAAGCAAGATGTGGCCATCGGCAAGAAGCGCCACCAGAAGGCGTTCTACCATGCGCCTTTGCCCCACTACGACCCGGCCAACTTCGGTAGTTAAACGATCAAGAATCTGCGACTCGTCTCGGACGCGCGCATTAAGCTCGGCAATATCCTGCACCAATTCCTCCTCAAAACTTCGGTAGACCATCCCGGTTGGCAAGAAGCCAAATCTAACCGGCGGAAAAGTTTATCCGGCCCACGAGAGGGGATCAAGCACTGCTCGCGTGTTATATTCTTTCGATGCCAAACCACTCGGGACGATTCCTGCAGGCCCTTGGGGCCCTCACCCTTCTGGCCCTCTTCATCCGTTTGGCTGTGGTTCTCGCCGTCTTCGACGATCGCCCGTATTTTAACGACGAAATCAACTACTTTGCCGAGGCCGAGCGCATGCTCGATGGGGCCTGGCTGGGTACCACCACCTGGTACGCCCCTGGGCCCGTATTCTTCATTTCCTCGGGAATGGCTCTAGGCCTCGACCGAACTGGCCTCCGGATGGCTCAAGCCGTGTTGGGAGCCCTCACGGTTTTCCTGGCCGCCTATCTCGCCGGGGGCTTATTCGGACGCAAGGTGGGGTTACTGGTCGGACTGGTGGCCTGTTTCTACCCGTACCTCCTGTATATACCCGGTGTCTTCTATTCCCAAAACCAGGTCATCCCACTCCTGCTTCTGGTGGTGGTATCGCTATATAAGCGCCAAAGTGGAGGTGGAATCCGTTGGTTGGTGGCGGCGGGGCTCTCCTGGGGTGTCGCTGCCTGTTTCATGGTCCCGGCTCTCCTGACCGCCCCTCCCCTGGCCCTGTGGCACTGGTTTCGGATGAGAAACCGTTCTCAGGGATTTCGGGACGCCGTGCTTTTAGGGCTCGTGACCGTGCTTGCCTTGGTCCCGGTTACCATCCGGAACTACCAATTGGACGGTAAATTCGTCTTCATCGCCGCCATGGGGGGCCGGGCTTTTTACTGGGCCAACAACCCGGATATCAGCCCCAAGGATCGAGACCCCGCAAAATGGACCGAAATCAATGTCAACCGACCGGACCGGGAGCAGGCTGAAAAGGGCTGGACCACGGCCCAAATGGATTCGGCTCTCTCTAGCCGAGCCAAAGCCTATGTGCGCGAAGACCCGGTCAGGTT
>JABDJR010000010.1 GCA_013003415.1 Candidatus Eiseniibacteriota bacterium
GCATTGCCCTTACCCTTTAAAAACTTACTGAGATCAACCCGTTGGGCATAGGCCTGCTCGTCGCTTACGCGTCGGAGCAGAACCGCACTCCCAAGATTGGCCCCCGGGGTCGACCCACCCGCATCGGCCAGGGCCTGGAGCATGCTCATTCCCGGCGTGATCTTCACCGCCTTCTGATTTCGCACTTCGCCCAGGACATACACCGAGGGGGGCGCGAAAATCAGCACATTGATGGTGACTTCGGGGTCGCGGTAGTAGGTGGCATAAGCTTCTGTGAGAACGCTATCCAACTGAGCCGGAGTTCGGCCGGAGCAAGCCACCTCGCCTACAACGGGAAGGGCCACAAAGCCGTCGGGGCGCACCGTCACTCGGGTATTCAGGGTGCGCTGGAATAGAAACTGAACGTCGAAAACATCGCCCGTACTGAGGACGTAGCCCTTTTCGGCAGCACGAGCGGCGGAAAACTCGTGCACTTCACTTTCGGTCATCATCTGGACAGAGGTATCCATAGGAGCACGATGGCCGCAGCCAGCGAGACCCAATAGGAACATGCATCCGATTGCAAGAGTGGCGGTTACTTTCATAGCTCCCTAATGATCGGCCACAGGGGCGCGATTCTATAGCTCCGTCTGGGGGGTTTTCCCCAGCGAGCTAAAACTCTTCAAATTTGATGGTATTTTGGGATTTAGACCCGACGCTAGACGAAACCCAAGACACCAAAGGACCCCCATAAGTTACATATGTGGCGGAATCTACCGGGGGGACTCCAGGGTGTTTAGCTAAGTTCTCGTCTGACCTCCTTGACGGTCTTGTGGCTGGGAGCTACAGCGGCTCTGCTAAGTTTATCGAAGATTATGGGGCAATGTCAATTCTAGGGCTTTTGCAGGGCTTCAAGAACCCCCGCCGTAAGCAACGGAATGAGGATTTCATGGTGCCCGGTGAGCTCGAAAGCCCTCCCCCTCCCGCTGGCGGTGGGGCGCTGTAAAACGTTAACCCGTGGGCGGTAATGGCGGATGAAGTCAAAATTGACCGCGGTTATTCCCTTTGGGGGCTTCCCCAAATTGGCGGCCACGGAAAAGGCCTTTAGAAACACCTCAGGGAGAATGACCGCGGAGCCCAGATTGAGAATGACTCCCCCATCGAAGTCGGTGAGGGTCTGGGCCAGAATTCGAAAATCTCGCAGGGTCGCCTCGCCAAAGCTGGCCCCGTTCGCGCTCCCATGCTGGTGAAGGATATCCGTTCCCAAAGCGACATGAACGGTCAGGGGAATCTCGCTTTGGTAAGCCTTGGCCAGGAGGCTGAGGTGCCGATGGGGTGCCTGAGTCTCTTCAAGCCTTCTTCCCCAAGCTTCGCCGAGCCCTTCCTTCCGCGCCACCGCCTCATTGACGGCCTCGTTCATTTCGCGACTGGTTTCATCGGACATTCCAAAATTGCCGGAGCCCAAAGCCGCCTCAACGTCTTCGGAGGTTTGACCGAAGCGCGCGGTTTCGTAGTCGTGAATGGCCGTGGCACCGTGCATGACCAAGCCTGTAATGACTCCCGCGTCCATGAGCTGAATCAACAGGGGAGCACAGCCCGTTTTGATGACATGACCGCCAAGCATGACGATGGTTGGACGCTTGGCCTTCGCTGCGGTTCCAATGGCTTCGACCACATCGCGTAGGACCTGGCCGCCTAAAATTTTTGGCATGGCATGAATAATGGATGCCATTTCCGGAGTTACCTGAGCGGCAAAGTCTTGGACGGAGACTTTGGAGTGCCGAGCCTCAATGGGTTGGGTTTTGATCGCGCCAAGGTCAGCTTCGGGGTACCGGCTCACGAACCCGCCCTTTCGTGCTGTCGCATGGCCGGACCTCGTCGCCCGGGGCGATAGGACTCAAGCTCCGCCACGATGGAACCCACCGCAACCTTGCTCTTCATGAGCACGGGAATTCTCCGGGCGTCATCGGTAATCCAAATCGTCAGCCGTCCTTCTTGTTTGAACAGGCCCGCAGATTTCAAGAGAGGCTCGACCACAAAACAATTGTAGGTTCCCGCTTTCACCTTGATCTTCTCTTTGCGCATGATCTTCACTTCAAGGGGATAGTTTTTGCCATCGGTGTGACTTGGGATGCTGATTGTGGAACCGACGCGAAGAGGTTGCGTGCGGACATAGTAAAAGGCACTCAGAACGTCTTGAGAGTAGGGTGTCATTTGAGACACTTCGCCATTTTGGTAGTGAGCCTTACCGGCCTCTTGATCAAAACGAATGGTCTCGTCTTTCTTGTACTTTCCTTCCCGAATGCGTTTTTCAAAGAATTCCGGCAAGAGGGTGTTTGGCGACCAATGAGATTCCACTAAGTCATCGACTAAGAAGAAGGTCGAAAAGAAGCGGCTGGACTTGGCGCTGGAAATCAGTCGGAAAAGGGGTTCTTTGGATTGCCGTTTTGAATTCTGAACCGCGAGGGTTGCGGTGCCGGCCTTTACAAAACCGAACTTCACCACAAAGTTGCACTCTTCACCGGGTGCAAACGGGATGACGGCTTGGGTTGCTGCCGGTTTCTCTGCCGTAGCCCGAGGAACCGCCCCTAAAGCAACTCCAAGTACAAGAATCCCACCTAGCCAAGTTCTAATCATGTTCCCTCCTTGATTGGCCCACAGTTTAAATACCCGTATGACCGAATCCACCTTCCCCTCGCTCACTAACAGACAAGCTATCTGCCTCTTTTACAACAACTTGCGGAACCTGGCAAAACACAATCTGGGCGATTCGAGCCCCCGATTCCACCTTGTAGGGCTCGGATCCGAAGTTGGCCAGAAGAATGCCTAGGGGCCCTCGATAGTCACTGTCGATCGTACCGGGACCGTTAATCACAAACAAACCATGGCGCATGGCAAGTCCCGACCGCGCCCGGACCTGCCCCTCGTAGCCCTCCGGAATCTCTAAGGACCAGCCGGTTGGAATGAGAGTTACGGATTGAGGTGCGAGATCCATCCCTTCATCCAAGCAGGCATAGAGATCGAAGCCTGATGCCCCCGCCGTGGATTTCTTGGGCAGAATAGCTTGGGGGTTGAGCCGTCGAAAGCTTATCTCAAGAGGCTTCATGGCTGAACCGCTTCCTCAACCGTCGTCCAATGATCAAACTGCAAGTCGTTGGATGTCACCGGGCCCAGTGCTACTAGTCCCAGTTTTTCCTGCGGTAGCAAGGCTTTGGCAACCTCCATCACATCGTCTTCGGTAACCTGAAGATACCGGTCGACTTTGTCAGAGAGGGACTCGAACTCTTTCAAACGATACTCGGAGTGTGCCATGCGCAGCATGCGGTTGGTGAGGGATTCTTCCCCCATAATGAGTGAGCCTCGCGCCTGAGCCTTCACCGCATCCAGCTCGCCGTTTCTGAGACCGTTTTTTTGAAGCTCTTCCAACTCGGCGTAGACCATCTCAAGGGCTTCTTGCCCTTTCTCCGGAGACACGGCCATTCCAACTCCAAACATGCCCGAGTCGGAAAAGTGTTCGGAGTAGCTGTACACCGAGTAGGCCAAACCGGATCGTTCCCGAATGCGCTGGAAGAGGCGGCTAGACATGCCTCCCCCAAGAACTTCAGCCAAGAGTTGCACTGCGGGTCGACGCGGATCGTCCAAAGCCGGGGCATCCGTGAAGAGATTGAGATGAAGCTGGGAAATGTCCCTGGTGTAGCAAGCCATGGTGCCCGAGCGACTGTGGGGAAGTTCTCTTAGCTGTGGCGGCACTTCGTGATCGAGTCCGAAATTAGCGTGCAACCAATCGCGCATGATCTTGTCATCCACGGCTCCCGTAGCTCCAACCACCACCCGAGGTCTTCCGTATCGAGTCTGGTGAAAGTCACGGACCGCGGCCGCGTCGAGGTTCCCAAGCGAATCCTCGGTTCCCAGAATGGAGTCGCCCATGATTTGCTTGGGCCAGAGATGCGTCATGGCGAGATCGCCAACCAGCTCTTCGGGGTTATCTTCGAGACTCTTGATCTCCTCAAGAATCACCGAACGTTCTTTGGTGACATCTTCTTCTCGAAACAGGGGTTGGGTAAGCAGGTCGGTGAGAACATCCAAAGCGAGTTCGGTGTGCTCCTCGAGCACCCGCGCGTAAAAGCACGTGGACTCCTTGGTGGTGTATGCGTCGAGGG
>JABDJR010000034.1 GCA_013003415.1 Candidatus Eiseniibacteriota bacterium
GCTCCCGCCCATGCGCAATCTCAAGGCCTCGCTGCAGCCGATACCATCGCTTCTGTCACCGTAATTGGAAATAAAACCGTCGACGCGGAACTTATTCGCCGAGGTTTCGGACTACCCGTCGGTTCCCGCTACTCCACCGATGGAGTGCGCCAAGGCATTCGCCGTCTCTACGACCTGGGGTTCTTCAACGACATCTCGGTCGAAGGGAATCCAACCGAGACTCCTGGTGGGGTCGCGATTACGCTTCGGGTTTTCGAAAACCCACGCGTGGGAGCGGTTGAGTTTGGTGGGATTGATCACTTCAACCGCAAAAAACTTTTGGGCTTCACCGGTCCCATTGTGGGCCGCATGGCAGATGATCGGCTCTTAGCCGAAACCGAGAGACACATTAGGCGGGCCTACGCCAAAGACGGGTACACCCGCGCGGTCATTGCTCCCCGCTACTTACCCGGCGACTCCGAGTTTCGCCGCATCTTGTATGTCGATGTCCAAGAAGGCCCCAAAATGCGGGTCGAGAAGATCGAGTTTGTAGGGGCTCGGCAAATCAACACCTCCAAACTTCAAGGGGCCATGGAGCAAGGGACCACCGGCTTCTTGCGCAAAGGGATCTATAAACCCGAACTGGCCACCGAAGACGAAAAGCTTATTACCGCTGAAATGGCAAAGCAGGGATTCCGTGATGGGAAGGTGCTAAGCCGTGAGGTCGTCGAGGGCTCGTCTCACGATCGCCTTGTGCTAAAGATCGAAATTGATGAGGGCCCGCGCTACTACGTGGGTTCGGTAAAGTGGGAAGGGAACGAGATCATTCCCGCACCGCTCCTTTACAGCTTGACCCAAACCGAATCCGGCGCCGTCTTTAATCAGGAAAAGATCGACGAGACCCGACAGAAGGCCTACGAAGTGTATGCCGAACGCGGGCATATCTACCTGAACATTCGCCCCGACTTCGCGGCTCAAGATTCCACCGTCGACATCACCTTCCGTGTGATTGAAGGCGAACCGTCGCGAATCCACGACATCATTATTGCGGGCAACACCCGAACCAAAGAGCGGGTTATCCGCCGTCAATTGGCCATTCGTCCCGGCGATCTCTTTCGTCAAAGCGCACTGGTTCGGTCGAACCGCGAATTGCAACAGCTCGGCTTCTTTGCCGACCTCGGACTAGATACTCGTCCCGTTCCAAACTCCAATGACATCGATCTGGTTTTTAACGTGAAAGAACGTCAGGTGGGCACCGCTTCGGCGGGGGCTGGCTTGTCGAGCTCAGCCGGCCTCACCGGATTCATGGAGTTGGGTCACAACAACTTGTTTGGAAACGGACAGAGCCTCCAGCTTCGTATGGAGCGGGGGGGAAGGCGCAACAACGCCGAGGTTTCCTTCACCGAGCCTTGGTTTATGGGAACGCCCACCACCGTGGGTGTCGACTTATTCAGCACAAACCGTATCTTCCGCTCCTCAACCCTCGATCTTGAAATCAAACGTGCGGGTGGAGCCATTCGTGTTGGTCGTCCCTTGCCTTTGGCATACACCAGGTTGTTCGCTAGCTATCGTCTGGAGAGCCAGTCCATCGTCGATGAAAGCCTCGATATTGAAAGCTCCGATCGTGCCTTCGTCACCGGATTTCGCCTGAACCGCGAAGACGCGCTTACCTCAAGCTTTGCCTTAAGGCTTTCGCGCAATTCCAGCGACCACGCTCTTTATCCCACTGCGGGCTCGGTAACCAGTTTGCGGGGCGAGATTACGGGTGGCCCCTTGGGGGGCGATCAAGTCCTGCAGAAGTACGAGTTTGATCACAAGCACTACTTCAAAACTATCGACCTCCAGGGTTGGAAACCGGTGCTGATGTTCCGCCCAAGGGTCGGGGCCATTGGTGGCGCCTTTAGGGATAAGGGATTCTTCCCGGACAGCTTTGTCATCGACGAAGACGTGGCCAAGCTCTACGAAACCGGAAGTGGAGTCGTTGACTCTTTGGAAATCTTCGGTTCGAAGATTCCGATCGAGTTGCCCGTGGTTCCTTCTCACTACCTCGAGTATGTTCCCGAGACGAATGAACTCTTCCGCTTAGGTGGAATCAACTTCGATCCCCTTCGAGGTTACGACGATTTCGAGATCATTCCTCCTTCGAACCGGAACGTTCGGTTCGATCTGTTCGAGACCGTCAACGTGACCACCGACAGCACCGGTGCCGTCACCGACTCATCGAGCACATTCAATTCGGTACAGCAAAACGTATACTTCCCCGGGGGGCGGTATATGCTTGCGTTCTCAACCGAGTGGCAATTCCCTATTGCCGACCCTCTGCACGCTCTCCTCTTTATGGATGTGGGGGGGACCTGGAATGAGGTCAAAGACTTCCGGTGGAGTGATTTAAGACGAAGTGCCGGGATGGGCTTCCGCATGGAAGTGCCTTTGATCGGGCTTTTGGGTCTGGATTTTGGTTATGGCTTCGATCGCTTGAACGAAACCACCGGCCGCTATGACGGGGAAGGCTGGCAAACCCACTTCCAATTTGGACGAATATTCTGATTTATTAACTACCCGGGGGGGTGCAAATCGTCTTGCCCGGGACATTCAAGGAGCCAAGTGCATGTCTCGCAAGAGCTTTCCTCTTAGTTTTCTTCTCTTTGCTTTTTTGCTAGTATTCGACGCCGCTCAGGCCCCCATATGTAGGGCCGACCTTTTGATCGGTTTCATCGATTCCGAGCGTATTTTTGCTGGATTTCAGGGCACCAAAGATGCCCAAGTCGAGTTCAACGCCGATCTTGAGCAGTGGAGCCAGGACCTCGAAAATAGAAAGCAGGAGCTTGAGAAGCTCGCTGAAGACTACGAGAATCAGAGCCTGATTCTTTCCGAGCCCCGGCGTCGCGAGCGAGAAGAAGAGATCCAGCGCAAAAGAAGCGACTTGGACCTATTCGTCCGTGAGATCTGGGGCCCTAGTGGCAAGATTGCCCAGCGCAATGAAGAGTTGACGCGTCCCATTGTGGAACGCATGCGCGAGGTGCTCACTCAGATCGGAAAAGACGAGGGGTTCGCATTAATTTTTGATGCCGCCGACGGCAACGTTGTCTACGCAGACCGAGCTCTTGATCTAACCGATCGTGTGCTCGCTGCGCTCAACGAACAACAAAACTAGAGCAATCGACTCAAAACCCACATGGCAAAGCCAAAAACTCTAGGGTACCTAGCCGAGCGCCTTCGCGCGACGCTCGATGGTGACCCGGACTACCAAATCACCGGAGTTGCTGGACTCGAAGAGGCTCGCCCCGGCGATGTTTCCTTTCTTGCGTCCCCTAAGTACGAGTTCCTCATCGATTCTTGTGAGGCCTCGGCTCTTGTTGTGCCCAAGGGCTACTCGGGTTCCTTCACCGGAGCCAAACTTCATGTGGACGATCCTTATACCGCGTTCTGTCATGTCATCGTTGAGTTTCGCGGAGAGGCCAATCGTCGCTCTCCGGGACGTCATCCCACTTCGGTGATTGACCCCGATGCTCAAGTTGGCGAGAACCTCTCTGCCGGCCCCTATGTGGTGGTCGAGGCGGGGGCGGTCCTTGGAGACGATGTGGTGCTTTGGCCGGGGGTTTTCGTGGGGCGCCGAGCCAAAGTGGGTTCCGGAAGCCTTCTATACCCCGGAGTTCAAATTCTGAACGACTGTGAGATTGGCGATAGAAACATCGTTCATGGAGGAGCCGTGATCGGCTCCGACGGCTTTGGCTACGTCTCTTCCGCGGAGGGGCACGAAAAGATCCCTCATGTAGGGAACGTGACGATTGGCGATGACGTTGAAATTGGAGCCAATGTCACCATCGATCGTGGCACGCTCGGTTCCACCCGGATCGGAAACGGAGTGAAAATCGATAACCTCGTCCACGTTGCCCACAACGTGGTGGTTGGGGATCACAGTTTATTGGTAGCTCAAGTGGGAATCAGTGGTTCCTCAACCTTGGGTGACTGGGTGACGGTGGGTGGTCAGGCCGGCATGGCCGGGCACCTTCAGGTGGGAAACCACTCTCGCATTGCCGCTCGAGCCGGGCTTACAAAATCCATTCCCGCCGACACGACGGTTTCGGGTTTTCCGGCCATCCCGCACGAAGAATCAAAACGCGTCATGGCGAGTTGGCGACGACTACCCGATCTTCTGACAAAGATCAGGGATTTAGAAAAACGATTACGTGACCTTGAGCATGATCTTGAAGATGCCAAGGTAGGCAAGAAGTAAAGGTTTAGGGGGGCTTACGGTTTGAGTGAACGTCAACGGACGCTTGCGTCCGCGATTTCTTATGAAGGAGTTGGACTCCACACTGGCGAAAATTGCCAGGTCACGTTCAAGCCTGCGCCGCCCGACAGCGGCATTCAATTTGTACGTTCCGATCTTCCTGGAAAGCCAAAAATCCGGGTCGTTGCCGAAAACGCCGTCTACGACAGCGATCAAGGCCGCCGAACCATCCTTCGTGAAGGCGAAGCCGAAGTTCACACCGTGGAACACTTGCTGGCGGCGGCAACCGGTTGCGGTATCGACAACCTCACCATCGAACTGAATGCCAGAGAACCTGGCCATACCATCGATGGTAGCGCCACTCCTTTTGTAGAGATGTTTCAGAAGGCGGGCATCGAAGTTCAAGCGAAGGACCGCCGTTATTTCGAAGTACCCCACCCGGTTCGGTTTGCCAAAGGCGGCGCTGAAGTACTTGGTTTTCCCCACGAAGCGCTCCGCATTTCTTTTACCATCGAATTTGAACACCCGGTGATCGGAACGCAGCATGCTGTATTCGATATCGAGCCAGAAGTTTTCCTCCGCGAAATCGCTCCCGCACGCACCTTTGTCTTGCGCGAAGATGTCGAAAAGCTTCAAAAAGCAGGAATGATCAAAGGTGGATCTCTCGATACGGCGGTGGTG
>JABDJR010000054.1 GCA_013003415.1 Candidatus Eiseniibacteriota bacterium
GACCTGAATAGCTAGGCTCCCGCTCAGCATCAGGCCTCGGTTTGAAAGCCGGGCCTGGACTTGGCTACTTGAGAACCCCACGCAACCCCACGCAACCTGAGCCTAAGTTCTTACGTTCTTCTCTTAGGGGAAGCTCATCTGATGGCGAGCGTGTTTCTGATCCGAATTTGCTCGGCAGTTAGCCAATATAGGCCATGCCCGCCTACCAACACCCCGAAACCGTTGCTATTGTTGTTCCACCTTTGAACCCTTCGAGGGTAGATTCTTGAATCACAAGAGAGAGTGCGAAACATGGGAAAAATCCGGGAGGTTTCTGGTCTGAGCTCAACGTCCAGAAACCGAATTTGGTTGCTTGGGGGCCTTTGGGCCCTTCTTCTTTGTCTGGTTTTGGTGGGCTGTAGCGGCCAGGCGGAAGGGGATGAAGATTCCAGTTCTGCCGACTCCACAGACACGGCCGAGGCTGCCGACAAGAAAAAGGACAAGGATAGTGACAACGACGGCGAAGACGACGAGGAAGAAACCAAAGCTCTTCCCGTGGCGGTCACCGTTCTTAACGAAGGCCGCATTGAAGCCACCATTCGTGCATCGGCTAGCCTAGAAGCCGAACGTCAAGTTCAGGTTCGAGCCGAAGCGGCGCGTCATGTTGTTTCGCTGAAAGCGGAAGAAGGCGATCGCGTTAGTAAAGGCCAATTGCTTTGCAGTCTCAAAGACGATGAGCAACGCAGTGCTCTAACCCAAGCTGAAGTCAGTCTGGCCGCAGCCAAGCGTGAGTTTGAGAGGCAAACTGAGCTGTTTGGCCGTGAACTCACTTCGGAAGAGAACCTCAATCTTGCTCGGGAAAAGTTCGAGCAACAAGAGCTGGTGGTTAAAGACGCTCGCCGTGAGCTTTCCTACGCTCGCGTCGTGTCTCCCATGTCGGGAACGGTTACCCAGCGTTTGGTGACCTTGGGGTCCCAGGTTTCCATGGGGCAGCACCTATTCGATGTGGTCGATTTTGAATCCCTAGTCGCCCTCGTCTATGTTCCGGAGAAGAACCTTAAAGACCTTAAAGTCGGGCTCCCGGTGAGGCTTTGGGCGCGCGCCGTGAGTGATCAGGCCTATGAAGCCAAGATCAAGCGGATTGCCCCGGTGGTAGACCCCTCCACGGGTACGGTTAAGGTCACGGTTGCGGTTGGGGGACAGGCTAAACTTCGCCCCGGGCTCTTTGTCGATGTTGAAATAGTCACTCAGGTTCATGACCAGGCTCTCCTTATTCCCAAACGTTCTTTGATCTTTGACAACGACCAAGTTCTTCTCTTCAGATTGGTGAATGGCACCACGGTGGAGCGCCTCATGGTCGAAGAAGCTCTGTCCGACGAAATGAACCTCATGCCCAAGTCCGGATTTGCGCTGGGGGACACCATTGTCGTGGCGGGTCAAACTGCACTCAAGGATGGATCTAAAGTCGAAGTGGTCGAGGTTCGAACGGGCGAGTCTTTGAATCCATGAGTGCCCCGAAAGAACGCAACGATCTAAAAAGCTTCGTTACCTCCCGACCGGTTGCGGTCTTAATGATCTTCACGGCCGCGGTGGTGTTTGGGTTCTTCTCTTACGGTCGACTTCCGGTCAATCTCATGCCCGAGCTGAGCTATCCCACGCTGACCATTCGAACCGAATACCCGGGGGCAGCGCCGGAAGAAGTTGAAAACGACATTAGCCGGCTTATTGAAGAGGCGGTGGGTGTCATTGGTGGCCTTCGAAATCTCTCCAGTGTGAGTCGGGCTGAAGTCAGCGACGTCATTTTGGAGTTTTCTTGGGACACAAAGATGTCCGACGCCACGCAGGATGTCCTCGAGCGTCTGGATTCGGTGTTCCTGCCTACCGAAGCAAAGCGTCCCCTCATTCTTCATTTCGACCCATCGCTTGATCCGGTTATGGAACTTAGTTTGGCGGGAACTGGAGACGCCTTTGAAGGGGACGAGGGCCTGCGAAGGCTTCGTCGTTTGGCCGATCGCCAAGTGAAACGGCAGCTAGAACCGGTGAAGGGTGTGGCCGCGGTACGTGTGAAGGGCGGTCTGGAAGAAGAAATTCATGTGCTTCTTGAGGAAGAGGCCCTGCGAAGAACCGGTGTCTCCATCCAGCAAGTGATCAATCGTCTCCGACAAGAAAACATCAACCTAGCCGGAGGAACGATTCAAGAGGGTCGAACGGAGTACCTCGTACGAACCTTGAATGAGTTTAAGGATTTGGAGCAAATCCAAGAAACCATCATCGCAACAGTCGATGGAAGAGAAGTCCGCGTTAGCGATCTTGGGCGGGTTCTCCGTGCCAATCGCGATCGTCAACTGGTTACGCGCACCAATGGTTCCGAAAGCGTTCAACTCGAGATTTTCAAAGAAGCCGATGCGAACATGGTGGCTCTGTCCAAGCGCATACGTACGGTTCTTGGCGATTGGAAACCGGGGGATGAAGAAGATGAGGATGCGAGGGGGTTGGCGGCCCGTCTGAACAAAGAGGAAGATGCCCAGCTTCAACTGGTGGCCGATCGCTCCGGATTCATTGAAAGCAGTATCAACGAGGTTCGAAATACGGCGGTGCTTGGCGGTCTTTTGGCGGTGCTGGTTCTATTCTTTTTCCTTCGAGACGTGCGAACCACGTTGATTATTGCCGTCAGTATTCCCCTTTCCTTGTTGATGACTTTCGCCCCCATGAATCTTCTGGGGACATCGCTCAATATCATGTCCTTGGGTGGCTTGGCTTTGGGAATAGGCATGCTGGTCGACTCTTCCATTGTGGTGCTGGAGTCTATCCATCGCTGTCGCTCGGAGGGGGAT
>JABDJR010000644.1 GCA_013003415.1 Candidatus Eiseniibacteriota bacterium
CTAGCCATTGAGTTCGCTTTGGGCGATAGAGCACCCTATGGATACGCCTACTATGATCCGTACTGTAGTGAGCGGTTCTACTCCGTAGCGTCCTATCACCAGCACCTGACGCGGCATCGCCATGATCGTGCGCTGACCTTGATCGCTTGCGACGTTGGGTACGACGGATACGACACCTACGACGATGACTACTACGACTACAATTACGACTATTAGTCGAGCCCGCCTGGCCGTCTAAAGTTGGCTGGCGTTTGAGGTAAGACTAGTCCTTTGCTGCGGGAGCGATGTTCTGAATCCATTTCAGGGCTTCGCTCCCGTCGCTTAAGGGGCTAGGCACTAAGATCCGGCTCCCCTCCCAGGCATTGTAGAGGTCGTATCGCTTAGCTTGGCCACAGTAGTACTCGGCCGCGTCATCCATGTACCACCAGTCCTGGGTTTCATCGATGCAGGCCACTCGCGGCGAGGGTTTTTCCGGAATGATGACGTGCTCTCGAAACCAGTCGACATCGAGGAACGTTCCGCTACATGCTTTAAACAACGCCCCGATCGGATCCCTTTCGCGACCCAGCTCTACCGCTTGCAGGATAAAAACGGCAATACTGCTCACGCAAACCACTTGATCAACGCCGGCACTCTTTAGAGCTGCTTCGAGCCCGCCATGAGCTAACTTGGGTTTGGGCGTGTTGCTATCCCCCAAGACAATCGTACCGTTGATATCAAAGTAGAGAATGCGGCTCACTGAGTTTTCCGTTGGCGTTGTTTAGGGCTCACCTAACACGGCGGCAAGCTTTTCACGCATTTTGCGGGGGCTAAAGGGCTTGGTCATGAACTCATCGGCGCCGAGTTCCAAGGCTCGCTGTTCATCTTCTTGTTGTCCGCGGGCCGTGAGCATCACGATGTAGATGTCTCGGGTTGCGAAATCTTGCTTCAATCGGCGGCAGACTTCGTAACCACTCAACTTCGGCATCATGATATCGAGAAAGATAAGATCGGGGATTTCCTGCTGGGCAACCTGAAGTCCCTCCTCTCCATCTTCTGCAGTAAGCACTTCATAGCCAGCTTTGCGAACGACATAGGAAACCGATTCCAAAATGTACGGTTCGTCGTCACAAATCAAAACTCGCTTAGGCACGCTTAATATCCCTCTCCTCTTTTGAGTCCGCCAGGGGAAGAGTGAAATGGAAGACCGAGCCATGGTCGACTCGACTCTCTACCCATATCTCCCCCCCGTGATATTCAACGATCTCCTTGCAGATCGCTAGCCCCAATCCGGTACCCCCCTTTTGACGGGTATCACTGGGGTCGACCTGGGAGAAGCGCTCAAAGACTTTGGCCATCTGCTCTTCCGGAATACCACAGCCGTAATCTTTGATCTCTAAGTGGAGGTAAGGCACTCCCTGCCGCTGCTCTTCGTGGCAATAGATTTCCATTTCGTGGCTGCGATCGCTGAATTTGACGCCATTCTCAACCAGATTGGTCACCACCTCTTGGATTCGATCCTGATCTCCGTAGGCGTAGAGGTCAGGGCTGGGGAGGGTCGTCTTGAGCTTGATCTTCTTCTCCTGAAGGACGGGAAGCAACCCATCGAGCGCCGCATCCAGAGCCGCCCTCACCGGGAACAGGCTCTTTTTCCACACGATGCGACCGGATTCAATTTGAGATAGCGACAGGAGATTCTTGATGAGGCGACCGAGACGATCGGTTTCCGAGTTGATAATCCCCAAAAAGCGGGACATCTCGGCGGGCCCTTTGACCTCGTCCACTTCATCTTTGAGAATTTCGGCGAAAGCCTTGATCGATGTCAGTGGCGTCTTGAACTCATGAGAAACGTTGGCAAGGAAGGTGGTCTTGAGCTGATCCAGTTCCTTGAGTTCTTTGTTTGCCTGATTCAGGGCGCCGTTTAGATTTTCAAGCTCCTGGGTTCGCTCCCTCACGCGCAACTCCAGGTTCTGATTCAATTCTTCCAGCTCAAACGAAGCTTTCTCGCGAAGGGTAATGTTTTCGCGAAGCGACTCGGTCATTTGATTGAAGGTCTCACCCAAGATCTGAATCTCATCGTGGGTTTGCACATCGATGGAGTGATACAAATTGCCCTGGGAAATCTCACGAGCGCCCGCGGTCACGGTTTGAATTGATTGAGAAATGCGGCCGCTTGATTACACAACCAAGAAAGCAGCCACCAGAGTTGCCAAGGCAGCGATCAGGAGATTGATGATTCCGGCCTGCTGCGTTTCTGAGGCAAATTCCTTAGGAAGAGCGGTAACCATTAAACGCCAAGGAGCGTTGGTCAGGCGATTGGAAGCGACGAGACGATTCCCATACTCACCGGATGCCTTTTGCCATCGGGCAACACTCTCCGTGCCATCCATGGCCATTGCCGCATGCCAGAGATCGGGATCTGCTGTATTCAACGCTCTTCCCACAAAAGCCGGGTTCGAGTGGTACAGGGCAATTCCGGTAGATTCGTCGACCAGAGCAATCTCACCTTGTCGTCCAAAAGGCTCCAGGGCCAGATCGGCGTAAAACAATTCGCTCGAATCTAGTTTAAGAATGGCGACACCCAATCGTTTCGAAGTCTCGCGATTCGAAAACACCGGGTGAACAATGCGTACCTCGGGGTCGCCATCGTTTGTAAACGTCCACAAGCATCGGTAGTCGCCACGCTCCAAGCTTAGACCCAGTCGCGCGGCCTCCTTTTCTGCATCATCAAAACCACCTAAAAGCTCCAAGGGAACACGCGGAACTTCATTTCCAGTCGGAAGATCCATATCGAAACGGAACCCACCGGATTTCTCGTCTTCCTCTTCCCCACCAAAAAGCTCCAGACCGCTCACCGCCCTGCCAATCTGCGTCCCAATAAGCTCCCAACCACTTTGGGCATTTACTGAGGGCTTCTGACGAACGGTTGGCCTTCCTTTGTAGTCCGCGAGAATGATCTCGCCCAAGGCCTGGTAGCGTTCAAAGATCTTGGGGTAGTACCGCTCGACTTCATCTCGAGCTTCCATGGCAAGAACGCGATTCCCCTGAGCTAGGGCGTTGAGGTAGGACTGAACCGGCTTGTTGACCCAAATGATTTCAGAATCGGTGGCCTGCGCCAGAAGCGCATCACGTGACTCGGCGACCGAAGAGGACACTCCGGCCGTGCGGTTGCCCACCATCTCTTCAACCGCTTTCATCGAGTTGAAGTAGCTCAGAAGGCTCACGACCAGAATCGGGACCGCCCCAAAGAGGAAGAAGAGAGCCAACAGCTTGGAGCGAATAGATGGTAATCGAATCATAGGATCTTACTCAGAGTGCCTTGCTGAAATAGCATGCACACTATTGTATACGGATCTGAGCAAGGATGGGATGCGTTGGCTTGGTTAGTGCCGCTGAGGCTCTTTGGGAGAAAGGGGCTTCTGCGGCTTTTCGATGTTCTCCTGAAGTTTGGAGAGATCGCGATAAAAGTTCATGGCGGTCTCAAAAGCCTTCATTCCGAGGTGGAACACCGCTCGTCCTGCGGCTCGCTGCACCCGATACTCAAGCACGGTGACTTCTTTCGCCAGAAGCACTGGAGCTTTGACCCAGTTCCCGGGAATGCCCAAAACCCGATTGGAAACTTGTTCCTGATTTGAACCGGAGGCAGGCGACTCAACACCGGTTGAGCCCGCAAAGAGGTTCCCCGCCGCCACAAAGTAGAACACCACGGCGACCAGAATGCTGACCAGATGTTTGCGTTTCATCGGCTGGCTCTCGCAAGCTCTTCCTGAAGGAAGGGAAGGATTTCTAGACGATAAATGTTGTTCCCATCGTCACCCTTGGCATACGCAAACCCACCACCGGGATAGAATTCTTCGCGGTACTTCTCCCCTTTTTCGGTAAATTCCATGAGGTAAGCCTCAGGGGACTCCAGCCCTTTGGGGTAGGCAATGTCATAGGATTCCGAGCCGTCCAACTGCACAGCCATCATGTATCCGCCCTTCTTCTTGGTGGCCGCTTCTTCTGGAAGTCGGTAAACAAGAAGGGTTTCATCATCATTGCACCACCCAATCGGCACGCAAACCTGTTCGGCCCTAAACACCTTGCGTCCTTGAGTTGGGTCTTCCACATCCACAACCCAGACGACACAACTTCCATCCTTCTCATCCATGGAGAAGTAACTCAGCTGGGTGCCATCATCCGAGTAAAGGCCATACTGATTGATTCCGGAGTTGTAGCTCATCCGTTTTGGATTGCCACCCGTGGATGGCACGGTCCACACTTGAGTCACGCCTTCCGCCACCAGGGTGTAGGCAATCATCGAGCCGTCATGGGACCAGGTTGGCATCAGCGCCGTCCCCACATTCACGGTAACCGGAATAGGGTCGCCACCCTCAAGGGCAACCCGGTAGACATCTGTGTTCCCCTTGCCGTCGTTCGCGGCGAAAGCGATTTGGGAACCGTCCTCGGAAAAGGAATAGGCACCTTCGTTAGAAGCTTCAATATTGTCCGCCAAAACCCTTTGGTCGCCAGTTTCCATGGAGATGGCCACTAGGCGGCTCTTTGGCGCTGCGCTCCCAGGACTGTCCAGAGGCCGCTCTACGTAAGCAATCCATTTACCGTCATCGGACAGGCGCGGGGCGGAACGTCGCGAGTCGCCCTCGGTTAAGGGGCGGGATTCTCCGGTTTCGATGTAGTAGAAGAAAACCTGCGTGAAACTGTTTTTCCGAAGGAAGATAATTTCCTCGTCGTTTGGACTCCAGCTTGGGCT
>JABDJR010000061.1 GCA_013003415.1 Candidatus Eiseniibacteriota bacterium
GGGCGAGATTCCCTTCCGGATCTCTTTGCCCTCCGCCACGCGGACAACGAGGGAAGTGGGACGCGTGCGCGTACGACACCTCGCCTAGAAGAACTGAAAGAACGCGTTGATCGCGTGATTCAGGAAGATGACGCGCTAGATCTTTCGGCTTTGGAAATTACAGGGACCGATTTAATGGAGAGTCTTTCGCTTTCACCCGGACCCGAGGTTGGAAAGTTGCTCAAGCACTTGCTCGATGTTGTGCTCGAGAATCCGGAACGCAACTCGCGCGAAGTTTTGTTAGAAATAGCAAGGGAAAAGCATAAGTCTGCTTGACAGTTAGAGAGCGGCTGCATACATTCCGAAGTGATCATTTCGAATATTTGTCAAGTGAATCTAGGAGGGCAGAGACACTTGAAACCATCCCGTTTAAACGGGCTCACTTCACGTGCGTCCGTAATTGCGCTGAGTATCGTTTTGGGAGTTGTCGTATTTTGGGCATTCACTCCTAAACCTTCTTCTTCATCCTGGGCTCCAGAAAACTTCTCTACCCGAGACGCCATCGACGATGCGGCATCGGGTCCTTTCGATTTCGAATCCGTGGTCTGCGTAGAATCCATGCAGTTGGAACCGGGGGAGGCTTTGGCCGTTGCCCTCGAGCGTATGGGCGTTGACGGCGCCGATCTCTACGAGGCGGTTCAGGCTTTCGGCGGGGAAATGGAGCTTCGGCTCATTCGACCCAGCGATCGGTTTACGCTGCATCGCGGTGTGGCCGGCAACCTGGAACGCTTGGAATACCAGCGAAACCCGGAATCTCGCATTGTGGTCTCACGGGACGCAGCTTTGTATGCCTGCGCCGTGGAGAAATTCCCGGTCGAGCGAGCTGTCCGCTATTTCCACGGTCGCGTCGAGGGAAACCTCTTCGACTCCGTGATCCGTGCCGGTGGCGGAGCCAAGATCGTCTGTGATCTGAGTGAATTGCTGGCCTGGAGCTTCGATTTCTTCACGGAGACCCAAGCTGGCGATGAATTCTCCATTTTGGTCGAAGAGCGGCGCATTGAGGGCAAGCGGATTGGCTTCGGGCGCATCCTTGCCGGCCAATACCTGCCTCGGGGCAGCCATAAACCGCTGGAGGCCTTCCTCCACGAAGGGTCGCAGCACGAAGGGTACTATGACCGTGAGGGGCATAGTATTAAGAGGGCTTTCTTAAAGTCACCTCTCAATTTCAGCCGTATCTCCTCCCACTTTTCTCATAGCCGCATGCATCCTATTCTCAAGAAGCGGCGCCCCCATCTGGGGATCGACTACGCGGCTCCGCATGGAACACCCGTCGTCGCTCTAGGGAAGGGCGAGATTTCCCTTGCCGGGTGGATCCGTGGCTTTGGCAATACGGTAAAGATCAAGCACCACGGCACTTACCTGACACAATACGCCCACCTCTCTCGCTTTGCCCGAGGCATCCGCCCAGGCTCAAAGGTGCAACAGGGGCAGGTGATCGGGTATGTGGGGAGCACCGGCCTGTCTACCGGCCCTCACCTTGATTTTAGAATTCGCGAGAATGGAAAGTGGATCAACCCCCTCAAGCTGAAGGGAGGCAAGTCCGCCCCGCTGCCGGGAGTGGCCCGCGGCGCTTTTATCGACAGAGCCCAGTACTACTTAGCCGTGATGGCAGATTCTCAGCCCGGGCAGGAAGTTGGGCCCTTAGGTAGAGAGGCGCTTCTCACCGAGTAACCCCGGATTGCTTGACACTCCATAATCTGGTTGGTAACGTCTTCTGTCGCAAGAAGATCGGTGATGCTTACCGGTCCAAAGGGAGAGGTATAGCCCCTCTCCTTTTGAGTCAAAGGAGCTGGGGAGGTTCCTGGCTTTCCGGACTTACCAGCCTGAGTCGCGGACTTCGAAAGAAATCATTAATGATCGAAAAAACCGGCGGTACTGACGCTCGGCAAAAAGTGTCCATCGCGGATTTGCACGGTCCCGTAGAGCATGAATTGGGTCTGGTTCAAGAAGAACTGTCCCGCTTTTTTGTCTGCGATGTGGCCCTTATCAATCAAATCTCTAAGCACATGTTGCGGTCACACGGAAAGCGCTTCCGACCTACGTTGACCCTGCTTGTAAATAAGCTCAACGGCGAAGTTTCGCAAAAGGCTGTCTTGGCAGCCACCATTGTCGAGCTTATTCATACAGCCACTCTTGTTCACGACGATTCCATTGATCGCTCGTTCATGCGTCGGGGTATCCCCACCGTAAATTCTATTTGGAACGATCAAACCTCTGTGATCATGGGAGACTATCTTTACTCCAAAGCCTTCTTCCTTCTGGTCGAGAATAACCTCATGGAAGTGGTGCAGATTCTCGCTCGGGCCACCCATCTCATGAGTTTGGGAGAAATGCTCGAGATCGAGAAAACCCTCGACTTTAGTGTCACCGAAGAGTCCTACAATCGCCTCATTGGCGAAAAAACCGCGGTGCTCATTTCTGCTGCCTGCGAAATCGGGGCGTATCTGGCCTGGGGGAATGGAAAAGAGCGACGCCTCATGGCCGATTTCGGCATGAAGCTCGGCATGTCGTTCCAAATCATGGACGACATTCTAGACATCGAAGGGGATGCTCAAACCATGGGCAAGAGAACCGGCTCCGACATTCGCGATGGCAAGATCACGCTACCGCTGATCGAATCCATCCGGAATGCCCCCGAGGCCAAGGTTCGTCAAATCCGCGAGCTCATGTCGAACGGAATCGACGATCACGGCGCCGCCGATGTGGTTACCTTTGCCGCGGAGTACGGCGGCCTCGACTATGCACGGCAGCGTGCTCGCGGCTATGCCGATCAAGCCATCGAGCTGCTCGACGACTTCGAAGATAACCAATTCCGCCAGACTCTTCACGATTCTGTTGAGTACGTCCTCCAACGCCGTAAATGATGCTCTTGTGACCCAGGAATCAACACCCAAAGCTCCCAACCAATCCCCCAAAGAAGACGTCTATAAGCTTGCTCGAGCCGCCGGCGGCTTCATGCTCGACAAGAAGGCACGCGATGTCATGCTGCTGGATTTGAGCGAGTTGACTGCGGTCTGCGACTACTTCGTCCTTGGCACCGCCGACTCGGAGCCTCAAGTGAAGGCCATGGTTGAAGCGGTGGAGAAGGGTCTTAAAGATCTCGGTCAAACTCCCTGGAGCGTCGAGGGCGTCGAGAACCGGAGCTGGGTTGTGCTCGACTATGTCGATTTCGTCGTGCATATCTTCACGCAGGAATCCCGCGACACCTATGTCCTGGAGAAGCTTTGGGGAGATGCCCCCCAAGAGGTTCTAGAAGGTGGAGAATGAGATTCGTTCCCTTCTGGGGACGGCCTTGGGTGAACTTTTCGGTCCTGAAGCGGCGGCTGTCAATCTAGTCCTGGAAGTTCCTCGGGATCGAAGTCATGGAGATCTAGCGACCAACGTCGCCATGAGCTTGGCTCGAACTCTCAAGAAACCACCCCGCAAAATCGCTGAGGAACTGGTGGCTCACCTAGAAGGGCAAGACACCTTTCTCGAATCGATTACCATCGCGGGCCCCGGGTTTATCAACTTCCGGATCGGGTCCTCGATCTGGCACCACAGTTTGGCCGACATTCTGAAAAAGAAAACCGCCTACGGAAGAACGCATGCGGGCGAAGATTTTCCGGTGATGGTTGAGTATGTGAGCGCCAACCCCACCGGCCCCCTCAATGTCGTGAATGCCAGAGCGGCTGCCTTTGGCGATACCTTGGTCCGACTTTTTGACGCCGCCGGATACAAGGTTGCGAGTGAGTTTTATATCAACGACGTGGGTCGTCAAATTGATCTGCTTGGTGAAAGCTTGCTGGCGCGTTATGAGCAGGTTCAAGGTCGGGGCGAGGGTCAGATTCCCGAAGACGGCTACCAGGGCGAGTACCTAATTGAACTTGCCCAAGAACTCGACGCCAAAGAGATTGACGCTTCTCTAGCCGACAAAAGCGATTCCGAGAAACGAGACATCATGAGCCGGCACGCGGTGGAGAAGCTCCGCGCCTGGCAAGAAAAAGACTTGAAGGCCTACGGCACGCAGTTTGACCGTTGGTTCTACCAACATGAGCTGTATCCCCAGGGTGTCGAAGATACCTTTAAACTGCTGCAAGAAAAGGGACTCGTGGAAGAGCGCGATGGAGCGCAATGGTTTCGCGCCACTCAATTCGGTGACGACCAAGACCGGGTTCTGATTCGAGCTAACGGAGATCCCACTTACTTCTTAGCCGACTTGGCGTACCACACGTCCAAGGAGTCCCGTGGTATCAAGCGAAGCATCGACATTTGGGGCCCGGACCACCACGGCTACATCGAGCGGATGCAGTCGGCTATGGAGGCTCTGGGTTTCGGCCGGGATTGGCTAGAGGTTCTGATCGTGCAGCAAGTGAACCTGCTGTCCGATGGCAAGCAGGTGAAAATGTCCAAGCGAAAGGGCGAATTCATCACGCTTCAAGATCTCATTGAAGAGGTCGGAAAAGATGCGGCTCGATTCTTCTTCTTGCAAAGACGAGCCGAGAGTCATCTCGACTTTGATCTTGATCTAGCCAAAAAAGAAAACGACGAGAACCCCGTATTTTATGTGAAGTATGCGCATGCTCGTATTTCGGGAGTGATTCGGAAAGCCACCGAGCAAGGTGTTTCCGAAAGCCAGGACGCCGACTTATCGCTTCTCAAAGAAGCGCCGGAATTAGCATTGATTAAAGTGCTTCACCGGTTTCCCGCCATCATTGCTTCGGCCGCCGCCCAGCGGGAGCCTCATCGACTGACCACATACCTTCGGGAAGTGGCTCAAGCCTTTCACCTTTTTTATCACGAGTGTCGCGTTATCTCGGACAACTCAGATTTGACATCGGCTCGGCTGGCGCTGTGTCGGGCTTCGCAGATCGTTGTATCCAATGGTCTCAGTCTGATGGACATTAGTGCCCCCGAGCGCATGTAGGAGGTTCGCGTGAGTGTATTGGTTGTTGGTTCGGTTGCCCTAGACACGGTATACACCCCCAACGGTAACGTCGTGGATTCCTTGGGTGGATCCGCGTCCTTCTTTTCTATGGCCGCGCGTCACTTTGCTCCGGTTCAGCTGGTGGCTGTGGTTGGAGAGGACTTCCCCCAAGAACATATCGATCTGCTGGGTAAGCACGAAGTGAATCTCGAGGGTCTGGAGAAGGCTCCAGGCGAGACCTTTCGTTGGTCCGGACGGTACTCCGAGGGTTACGTTACGCGAGAAACCTTAGACACCCAGTTGAATGTCTTCGCCAGCTTCCATCCCAAGATTCCAGCCACCTACGCTGACTCGAAGTTTGTGTTCCTTGCCAATATCGATCCCACCCTGCAAAACGATGTTCTCGATCAGGTCAAAGACCCTCAGCTGGTGGTGCTCGACACCATGAACTTTTGGATTAGTGGAGCCCGAGCCGAGCTGGATCGGATTATTAGCCGAGTCGATATTTTGCTCCTGAACGATGAAGAAGCCCAACAGCTCACGGGTAAGGCCCAGCTTTCCACGGCCGCCCAAGAGATTCTGGCCATGGGGCCAAAGGTGGTCATCATCAAGAAGGGTGAGCATGGATCGATGCTCCTCACCAAAGACTGGGCGTTTCTGGCTTCGGCCTACCCGGTCGAGAACCTGATCGATCCTACCGGAGCGGGGGATACCTTTGCCGGTGGGTTTCTTGGTTACCTGGCCACCCAAAAAGACTTCCTCAGTCGCGAGAGCCTTCGACAGGCGGCGGTTTATGGCACCATCATGGCCTCCTTCACCGTCGAAGCCTTCAGTTTGGAACGACTCACCCAGGCTACGCCCACGGTGGTCGATGCACGCGTGAAGGCGTTTCGGGAGATGACCGAGTTTTAAGGACTTTTGCTGTTACACGGTCCCTCAATTTGCTATAAACGAGACGAGGGTTTGCATCACTTTTTTTCAACCGCCGAGGCCATCGTGAACGAAAACCAAGGCCATCTCTGGCGTCAACAAGCTGAAAAGCTCCTTCTCAGTCTCCGGGACGTGCTCCAGGTGAGCATTAGCCTCAACCAAGATGACGAAGTGACCGCGATCGACGTGCTGGCCGAAGGAAAACGCCAGGACCGTCAGATTGCGCGCGACGTTCGCTCCGCTCTAAAAGCTGAGTATCGTTTGGAGATCGACTACGATCGAATTCAAGTGGTGCATCGCGAAGTGGGGGTTGAGGAAACTCTCGATTTGGAAGAGACCCCCTCACAAAACGAGGCTTTGCTTTCGGTGGACAACGACCGCATTGCTTTCGATGAGGTCACCGTCAACGCTTCGAAGCTCGCGGCTGTTGTTCGTGTACGTTTGCTTCTCGCCGATCGCGCGGCGCAAGGGGAGGCCCTTGGTTCCAGCTCGAAGCGAGAGATACCACGACTTGTGGCACGAGCCACCCTCGATGCGATGGCTCGGTTCCTCCAACAAGAGACGCGACTTGAGCTCATGGATTTAGAGACCATGCGTTTCGCGGGGGAGGACATGGTCTTGGTTGGGGTTCGCTTTCTCCAGGGACGCGAGGAGAAGTCCCTTACCGGTTCCTGCGTGGTCGAGCGAGATTTACACCAATCTGTTGTCTATGCTACGTTGCACGCTCTTAACCGCGTTTTCGGACGCCTTGAGTTTCGTGAGCCCGTCGAGTTTGAGCTTCATGCTTCCGCCGTTTCCTAGTTTTTAGAACCACGACCTTCTTGCCCTTAAGGGGAACCCTTTCATGCGTTATGTAGATGCGGGTGTGGATATCGCCGCTGCAGATGAGGCGCTTGCCAAAGTCAAAGAAACGGTGCGTTCCACCTTCGGGCCCCACGTGGTTACCGATCTTGGCAACTTTGCCGGTCTTAGTACGCTACCCGGCGGCCGCCCAGACCAATTGCTCGTCACCAGCATGGATGGGGTGGGCACCAAGATTAAGATCGCCATAGAAATGGGAATCTTCAATACGGTTGGACAGGACCTCGTCAATCACTGCGTGGGAGACATTGGGGTTCACGGCGCCGAGCCGCTCCTTTTTCTCGATTACGTGGGGATGGGCAAACTCGATCAGTCCGTGGTGACCGGAGTGATCGAAGGTTTGGCTACGGCTTGTCGCGCCAACGGGTGCGCTCTTATTGGGGGAGAAACGGCTGAGATGCCGGGCGTCTACTCACCCCCTGATTTTGATTTGGTGGGAACCATCATTGGCACGGTCGATCGATCGGTTTATGTGGATGGATCCACCATCGAGGAGGGCGACCTTCTGTTCGGCATCCCTTCCACCGGTTTGCACACCAACGGTTTTTCACTCGTGCGCCGCGTCTTCGAGCAGGCTCAGATCCGATACCGTGATCAAGCTCCTTTCTCGGCGCGGACGCTGGGAGAAGAGTTGCTCGAGGTGCACCGCTCCTATTTGGCCGAGCTTCGGGCTCTCCGACCCTCCATG
>JABDJR010000099.1 GCA_013003415.1 Candidatus Eiseniibacteriota bacterium
AAAGAGTTCGCCATCCCACCACACGGTGCCCGCTTCAAGAGCGGCCTTTTCCGTGTCGCTAATGGTGGGAAGAATGGGCCCGAGTTTCTCCATAATGAATCCGGAGATGAGGGCTCGGCGGATGGAGGCCACCCCAAAGAGCGTGGCCACCAAAGCGGTTGGAATGAGGAGGGCCCAAAACCAAAAACTGTCAGCACCGCCCCGAAAGCCCCAGACGGAAAAGCCCAAGGCTAGGGGAAAGACCCACGCTCGATAAGGGCGACCGTGGTATAGGAAGCCGAGAGCGACCGCTAACATCAATAATAAGGTGAGCAAAAGCATGTTTATCTCCAGAGATCTGTTTGCCTTGGTATCGGCTTGAAGCCCCGATCTCTCCAGCAAATCCCCCGGACTCTGCCCCTTATACCCCAAAAGGGCTCCTGGGTGTCCCCAGGACGGAAATCTTTGCTCCAAATACGGTACACTGAGTAACTTCTTTCAACAAAGGTGAATTCATGGGAATTAAAGACCTGGTTAAGTCCATGCGAGACGGGCAAGATTCCGGTCTCAAGCCGCTTCAAATCAGCCCTGAGGCTCTGGAGCAGGTGGGGCAGTATATTGCCGAGCATGCCTCCGAAGGAGAGCTTGGGTTTCGGGTCGAAACCGTACCCTCGGCCATTGGTTTTACGGTCAAAGTAGGTTTTGAGGTTCTTGAGGGCGAGGCCTTGCGGCCCGAGTTTTCCCAGCCGGTCATCGTTTCCGAGCAGGATTGGGATCGCCTCCAGGGCTACAGTATCGATGTACGCGAGGGTCGATTCGTCACCTTCACCAATGTTTCCGTCCATGCCACCGACACTCCCAATCCTGAGTCTCGGAAGTTCGTCCTAAACCGCGATCTCATGACAAGCGGGTCGGCCACCTTCACCCAGTCCTCCACTGAGGACACCCCCATGCTGCCCAAGATGCTCTTGGAGCTCGACGGCGTGCAGATGGTGTTCCTCATTCAAAACTTCTGCACCATTACGCGTGAAGCTGGGAAGCCATGGGAAGAATTACAGCCTGCGGTGGGGAAGGTTCTTCAAGCCTACTTTGCCCATGGTGGCGCGGCCCTGGAGCCCGAGGCGGTGGATGCCGCTCATTACGGTCCCATTGAAACCAAAATTGTAGAGATTCTAGAGTCGACCATCCGACCCGCCGTGCAGCGAGATGGGGGCGACATTGCCTTCGCTGGCTTCCAAGACGGTCAGGTCCAGCTCTATATGCTGGGGAGTTGCGTTGGCTGCCCATCTTCCGTGGCGACTTTGAAAATGGGGGTGGAGAACCTCTTGAAAGACTCCATTCCTGAAGTCCGTGAAGTGGTGGCGATTAGCTAAGTTCGAACCGCTCGCCCCCCAAGAATTCCAGGCATAAAAAAAGCCCACCTTGTGGTGGGCTTTCTTAATGCTTAGGGCGTCTTAGCGCTTCCGTTTCCGCTTGGCAATAATCCCTCCGGCAAGACCGGTAAGGAGGAGAGCCTTGGTTCCGGGCTCGGGAATGGTTGGTACAACCGTTCCCTCAGAGGCTGTCACCCTGGAGGCGAGGAGGAAGGACTGGTTGTTGAAGACGCCATTGTCGCGGATACCAAAGCTCATGACGTCGCTGCGGTCTTCTACCAAGCCGGATCCACTGATCATGCCATCGTAGAACTCGACAAAGTCTCGCTGATCGAGAGCTTGGTCGGTGACGAAAGAAGAAAACTTGTTAGAGGTCTTGGCAATGCCGCTACCGTCAGCAAAGCTCAGGCCGTCGATGTTGTTCGAGTTGGAGTAGCCCAGAGGGGTCCACTCGGGGGTATTTACTCCATCTAGGATATCTTCGAACTCTGAGTTAATAGGGTCGAGTAGTTCGTGATGGAAGGATTCCCAATCGACACCGGTGTCGTTAAGCACATGCTTCCGAATGTAGAAGTCGGAGTTGTGCGTGAGGTTATCGATCTCGATGAACGACATTTCGTTGGAGGACCAGGTTTCATAGATATCGATGACATGCATTTGCATGTTGGCATCGAAACTAAGACTCCAGCTGAAGTCTGAGATTCCTGAGCCAGAAATGGCGTTACTGCTTTGGTTGTAAAGCGAAATCACTGGAGTCTGCGCGTGCGCAGCGACCGACAGGGCGGCTGATAGACACAAACTCAGGATTAAGGCGGTTTTTCTCATAGGTGTAATTCTCGAAGGGGCTCCCGGTTCACCCGCTCCTTTTCCTGTTGTAGAAGGTGGCTACAATGATAGCATGGGTGATCGACCCCACCCAAGCGCAAAACCCTTGGGAAACAACAATTTAGAGACCTTGAAAGTTCGCCGGAAACGGCCAACTACGCGGTTATGTCAAGATATTTGACACCAAAACGGGCCAAAAGACACAAGATTTCTCCACCTTTTCACGTCCGGTATCGTGAAATCCCAGGTGGCCTCCACAACCCTATAGGCTAGTATCTAAACACCATGCAAATGCTTGAATACCCATCGAGTTACGAGGAAACCTACCTTCGATTGAAGGACCGACTTGGCGATGTGGTGCCGGATCCAGAGCTCAGGATCAAGGCCCAGGTCGCCCTCGAGGTCAATCGGCTGAAGAAGGAGCGGAACGCGGTGATTCTTGGGCACAACTACATGGAGCCCACCCTTTTTCATTCCGTACCCGACTTTACGGGAGACTCGCTCTACTTGAGTCGAGTGTCCGCAGAATCCGACGCAGACATCATTATTTTTTGTGGTGTCCGCTTCATGGCTGAAACGGCAAAGATTCTGAATCCTTCGCGCACGGTCTTATTGCCAAGTGCAAAAGGTGGTTGTTCCCTTGCGGCGAGCATCACGGCGAACGATGTGCGCAAGCTCAAAGAGCGGTTCCCCGGAGTTCCGGTGGTGACTTATGTGAACACCTACGCCGATGTCAAAGCCGAGACCGACTACTGTTGCACCTCCGGGAACGCGGAAGCGGTGGTAAAGCATCTTCAATCCGAGGGTCACGAGCGCAT
>JABDJR010000656.1 GCA_013003415.1 Candidatus Eiseniibacteriota bacterium
TTGCATCTTTGCTCACCTTTCGGCGTCTTGAGACCACCCATGGGGAAGGCCCTCTGGCTAGTCTCTACGCAAATGCCGGTGGCGTCTTAGGTCAAGGTCTGGCTGGTTTCTTTTCAAGCCCGCTGGGTTGGCTGGCGGTTTGGACGATTCCCCTGGTGACGTTGGCTTGGGGGTGGAATCGTCTTTGCCTTCACCCTTGGCGCCCGCTTCTTTGGCGAACTCTTGCCCTGGCTCCACTCACCATCATGGTCCTTGGCGTTCTCGCGTCCCTCGGTGCCGGGCCCAATTTTGCCGGGTCTTGGGGAACTCAGATTTGGTCCTCGATCCAGAGCTGGGTGGGACCGGCCGGTGGTTTCCTTCTCCTCGCCGTGGCCGTGGTGGGTTTCCTACTCTTGGAAATTGAGACTTTAGGCAGCAAGTGGGGGACAGCCACCCAGCGGCTAGGTCGCCTCATCATGGGGTTGGGATCCTGGGTCTGGGACTGGACTCTGGCCTTGCCGGGTTTGATCTGGGCCTGGTTCAAAGATCGTTTCCTCAGCGGCGGACTCCACGCTCCAGAGGCGAGTTCGGGGCTTGAGCCCGCAGTGGAAGAAAGGCCCATGAGTGCCCGTGCCCTCGCTGCGGAGCGTCGCGCCAAGGCGGCCGAGGTCAAAGCACAAGCCGAAGCCGAGGCTAAGGCCGAACCGCTTGCCCCCACAATCGTGGATCCCATGGAACGATTCAAGACGCGCCCCGCTCCCACGACCGCTAAAACCGTTGCGCCCCCTGAGTCGGAAACCTTACAACCTGTTGTGGGAGAATCGGTTGCAGCCCGTCCCAGGCCAACCTTGCCCCGCCCGCCGAAACCGGCAACCTCCTCTCCGGAGCCGGAGACCCTCGCCGCCGAGCATGTTGAACCCCTAGGGCCGGAAGCCGAACCTCTGGAAGATGCGGTGGTGGTACGAGCGCTGGATGAAGGTGTCGCCGGGGCCGACGACCATGAAGGGGCTTTTCTGGCGGCCAAGCGGAAGCGTCCCTCCAAAACACCAAAAGCTCTGTTTGCGGCCGCGATTGGGAAGTACACCCATCCCAAGCCGGACATCCTCGATGATGTTCCGGACACCGGGCCTACAGTTCCTGAGGAAGAGCTGGTCGAAAACTCACGCATTCTCACGGAGACTCTCCGTGACTTTGGGATTTCCGGGCGCGTAGGTGAGGTTCATCCGGGTCCCGTCATTACTCGCTATGAGTTCACGCCGGGCCCTGGGGTCAAGGTGGCTCAGATTCTGAACCGCCAAGATGATCTTGCCCTGAAGCTCCGGGCCATTCGGATTCGGATCGTGGCTCCGATTCCCGGCAAGGCGGCGGTAGGCATTGAAGTCCCCAACCAAAACCCGAAGACGATTCACCTCCGCAAACTTTTGGAGTCCGACGACTTCACCAACCCCGAGGGCGTGCTCACATTAGCCTTGGGCAAAGACATCAACGGGTATCCCGTGGTTACGGAACTCACGAAGATGCCTCATCTCTTGATTGCCGGTACCACAGGCTCCGGTAAGAGTGTTTGCGTGAACAGCATCATCACAAGCTTGCTCATGAAGCACTCTCCGACAGATCTGCGTCTTCTCATGATCGATCCCAAGATGTTGGAACTTCCCATGTACAACGGGATCCCTCACTTGCTTACGGATGTGGTGACCGACCCTAAACTTGCGGCTCGAAGCTTAAAATGGCTCTTGGTGGAGATGGAACGCCGGTACAAGGTGCTGGCGGCCAGAGGTTCGCGAAACATCCAGTCCTACAACGCAAAGCTGGATAAGGACGGCCCGGAAAAGGAAGACGAAGAGAAGCTTCCGTACATTGTGGTGCTGATCGACGAGCTTGCGGATCTCATGATCACCAGTGGCAATGAGGTTGAGGAACCCATTGGTCGTTTGGCTCAAACCGCCCGCGCGGTGGGTATTCATCTCATTGTGGCCACCCAGCGACCCTCGGTCGATGTTTTGACCGGTGTTATTAAGGCCAACTTCCCCTGTCGAATTGCCTTCCAGGTGGCTTCCCGCACCGACAGTCGGACTATTCTCGATCAAAACGGAGCCGAGACTCTCTTAGGGCGCGGCGATGGCTTGTTCTTGCCCCCGGGCACGGGTACCCCAAAACGGGTGCATGGTGCTTTCGTGGCGGAGGAAGAGACCCAGGCTTTGGCTAAGTTCCTTCAGGATCAGAAGCTGAAGCAGGCGGATATCTCCTTGGAGGCGGCTTTGGAAGAGAGCGAGAGCCGGGCAGAAACCTCGATCGACGACGACCTGTACGAAGATGCGGCCCGTCTCGTGGTTGCCGCCGGTCAGGGCTCGGCTTCCTTGTTACAACGGAGGCTCAAAGTAGGCTATGCTCGTGCGGGTCGATTGGTGGATATGCTGGAGGCATCGGGAATTTTAGCTCCCTCGGAGGGCAGCAAAGCCCGCGATGTCCTCCTGGATCAAGTCCAACTTGAGCACCTTCTTCGCGAGCGCGACGAGGAGCATTCCGTTGCTTAAAGCAGAGGTTCATGAGCGATACAAGTTCTCCCGTCACCTTCGGAAAGCAGGTGGCGATTCGCGAGGCATCACCTTTAACCGATGAATTGCGCCGTATCGCTTTCGTAACTTTGGGTTGCCCGAAAAACCAAGTGGACTCGGAAGTGATGCTCGGTCATCTCGATCGAGCCGGTTACCGGACCACCGGCGACCTCGCCGATGCGGACGTGGCGGTGGTCAATACCTGCGCTTTTCTTGAGTCGGCCATCAAAGAATCGATCGATACCATTCTTGAAGTTGCCGAGCACAAGACGTCCAGCCGACTGCAAAAGCTGGTGATTGCCGGCTGTCTTACCCAGCGCTATGGCCAGGAGTTGCTGAACGAACTTCCAGAAGTCGACGCGGTCATGGGCACCGGCGATATTGATCGGATTGTTCAGGTGATTTCAGGGCTCATGGACCCGGCAAAGGGTTTGCTCCCCACCGTCGATGATCCGGATCGCCCCGCCGGAGATTTGAGCGGCCGGGTTCTCTCCACATCGATTGTCTCGCCCTATCTTAAAATTAGCGAGGGCTGCAGCGCCAAGTGCACCTTCTGCATCATTCCTCAGTTGCGCGGCCCCGGTCGTTCTAGGACTCGGGAAGAACTGGTGGGGGAGGCCGAACGTCTCGTCTCCTTAGGTGCAAAAGAGCTGGTCCTCATTGCTCAAGATCTCACCGCTTACGGGATGGACCTTTATGACGGCAAGCCCTCCCTTGGGAATTTGCTTCGCGATCTCAACCAGGTGGAAGGGTTGCACTGGGTCCGACTGATGTATGCGAATCCCTTTTTCTGGGATGAGGATCTCATTGACGCTTTTGCCACTCTGGAAAAGGTGGTTCCCTACGCGGACATGCCGGTGCAGCATCTCAGCGACCGCATGCTGAAGGTGATGGGTCGGCAAACAGATCAGAAGACAATTCTGACCCTGATTGATACGCTACGCAGCCGCGTGCCAAACTTGGCCCTGCGGACAAACATTATTGCTGGTTTTCCGGGAGAGACGGATCAGGATTTCGAGGAACTCATGCGCCTTTTGGCCGAGATTCGCTTCGAAAAGCTGGTCGCTTTTCCCTACTCGGCAGAAGATGGTACGGCGGCCGTGAACTTGAGACAGCATGTGTCTGAAGCGGTCACGGTGGAGCGCGTAGATCAGATTCTCACCCAGCAGGGGGAAATCAGCCTGCGCCGGAACCGGGAACAGGTCGGGAACCTGCTATCGGTACTCATCGAAAAAGAAGCGACTCCGGAGAGCCCTGCAGCAGTGGGTCGGAGCCACCGAGAGGCCCCTGAAGTCGATGGGGCGGTTCATGTGGCGGGAACCGGACTGCGGGTTGGAGAGTTCTATTCGGTGAGGATTACGGGAGCCGATGCCTACGACTTGGTGGGGATGGTCGAGGGCCATCCCACGGAGAATTTATGAGAATGCGATCTTGGGGTGTTGCGGTTTTGTTGAGCTCTTTCCTTTGGGTTGGAGCAGAGGCTCAGGAGATATCCGAGGCCTTGGAAAACTCCTATCCCACCAATCTCAACATGCTCACCGAAGCTGCCAACGCCGCCGTGAGCGAAATGTTTTTGAACTTCTCACTCCCTCCGGGATCCAGCCTCCTGCTTGAAGCCGAGGCCGATCATGAGGCCCAGTGGTTTGTGCAAACCTTACTCCTCGATCGCCTCAGCGATGCCGGGTATGTGGCCTATTTGAAGCATGTCGATCCTCCGGTTGAGCCCGCCAATCGCCCCAAAGGCAAGGGTGAGGAGGGCGAAGAGAGTTCCGACGGAGCTGAAATCCAAACCGATGATCCCCCCACCGGCAGCCCGGGCGATGCCGGCGCCGATCCCGGACCGCCGCGCACCCTCAGCGACAGTGTCAAAGAAACGGCAAAGATCGGCGATGGACCCGGTTCAGGTTCCATGGTGATTGCTCGGGAAAACCCAGAGACGGACTATATCCTTCGTTTTCGTGTTGCCGAGTGTGCGGTTACGTACCCCCACTCTTACAAGAAGAGCCCCTTAGGCGGACGCACCGTGCAGCGCCTGGCGTCGGTGAATCTCTTTGCCACGTTGCTTACAGGCAAGGAAGAAAGCGTGGCCTGGGTAGGGCGGGGCGATGCAGAACGGCTCGACTTAGTCCCTGCAGGAAAGTTATCGTTATTGGAAGGCAAGACGTTTCCGTTTTCCCGGCCGGTTCTGAACACACGCGGCTACGGAGCCATTGTTGAGCCTGCGCTAGTCACCGGAATTGTCTTAGGTCTTGTCTACCTGTTCTATACGAACCAGAACTAGCAAAACACTCCTTTAGATGTCACCCCCAGGGCGCAAGCCCCATTGAATAAAAGGGCGATCAGTTTGGTATTTACAGTATGACTTTGAAGATGGAAAACCGAATCTATTCCGCTCTCGGATTGTGGATGCTTTTAGCCGTTCTTTCTCTGTCGGTGGGGTGCGCGGGCTCTGTTCCTGTACTGCAGCTCGGGGAGACAGAGGGTATGGACCGCGTGCGCAGCCTCTATGAGCAAGAAGAATATGCTCGCACCGTCCTTGGGGTGGGGGAGTTTCTCTCCAAACACCCAGGCAGTAAATACCGAGAAGAAGCCCAGTTTCTTCGGGCACGGGCCAACTACGAAGAGGGTATGTACCTCGAAACCGAAGAGCAGTTGCGTCGGTTCCTTCGCGACTTTCCAACCGGGCCTTATGCCGAAGAAGCCAACTACTATCTTGGCTTAGCCCTTCTTTCTCAGGCCCGAGGCATACACCAAGATCAAACCGAAGCCGAAGCGGCCCATGTTCAGTTTCGCAGTTTTCTTTCTCGCTATCCGGACAGTGAATTTGCAGAGGGTGCCCAAAAGCACATCGATAATATTCGTTCACGCTTCGCGGAAAAGCATTTCGAAAGTGGCATGGTGTACCACCGGCAGCGGACCGGTTTCCGGGCGGCACGCTTCTACTTTGAAGAGCGAGTGATCGAGGTGTATCCGGAAACCACCTGGGCAAAGCTTGCCATGATCAAGCTCGCCGAAAGCTACAAGAAAACCGGAGACTGGGCCGAGGTTGCCGAGTGGACGGGGCGGTACCTCAGCGAAAACCCCAACGGAGAAGACGGCGACAAGGCCAATAAACTTTTGGCCCAGGCGAAAGAACATCTCGATCGCGCGGCCTCTGAGACCCCCTCGAGTCCCTAGCTTCATGTCCCAAGAAAAGCCCATCCAAAAGCTGGGTATCTTTGGCGGCTCCTTCAACCCGATACACCGCGGGCATCTGTATCTGGCAGATCTAGCCAAGGAGTCCATGAGTCTCGATCAGGTGCTTTTCGTGCCCGCCGCAGATCCGCCCCACAAAGATCGGCGGCACCTTGCTCTGGCACACCATCGCCTGGCCATGCTCGAATTGGCCATTCAATCGGAAAGAGACCTAGCGGTATCGACGATTGAGCTTGAGGACAACCAGCTCTCCTACACCATTGATACGCTTCGGGCTCTGGGGAAACGTTACCCGAACGCCGAGCTGCATTTCATTATGGGAATGGACTCGCTTAGAGACCTTCCCACCTGGAAGGATCCGGAGATGATCTTGGGAGAGTTTTCGGTCATCGCCATCGATCGACCCGGAATCGACGAGTCTCGGATTAACCCCGTGATGGTTCAGGCTTGTCACATCATCCGCGGGAACCCCTTCGCCATTTCCGCAACGCTGATCCGTCGCCGCATCCTCGAGAAGAAATCAATTCGCCACCTAGTCCCCAATGCCGTTGGCGAGTACATTTCTCAACACAACTTGTACCAACCTCAATCCTGACTCCCCGAGGATCCATGGCTTCTTCACTCTATCTTCTTGACGGGTCGGCTCTTGTCTACCGCTCCTATTACGCCCTGCAGCGGAATCCCCTCGTCAACTCCAAGGGCGAACCGACAAGCGCGGTATTCGGATTTGCCATGTCGCTTCTAACCCTCCTGCGTCAAAAAAAGCCGGACTATCTGGCTGTTGTCTTTGATGCCCCGGGGGGAACCTTCCGCGACGAAATCTATGATCAGTACAAAGCGAATCGCTCGGCCATGCCCGACGACTTGCGCATGCAGCTCCCATGGGTGCGCGAACTTGTGAAGTCCTGGCCCTGCGCCTGGATTGAGGTTCCCGGAGTTGAGGCCGATGATGTCATCGGTTCTTATGCCCACCAGCTTGCGAGTGACGAGCTTGAAGTCGTCATGGTGACCGGCGACAAAGATTTCTATCAGCTCTTGAACCCACATGTGTCCATGCTGAACCCGGGGCGGGGTGGCCCTTCAGCAATCCCACAAAAGCTGCTTGGGCCAGACGATGTGGAAGCCAAGTTCGCGGTAACGGGGGCGGATCAGGTCATCGATGTCTTGGCTCTCATGGGCGACAGCTCGGACAACATTCCCGGGGTTCCGGGCATTGGTCCCAAGACTGCGGGCAAGCTTATTTCCGAGCATGGCAGCCTCGAAAATCTGTACGAAAACCTGGAGGCGGTGAAGTCCGATCGCATGCGAGAAAAACTGGTCACTCATCGTGACGATGCTTTTCAAGCCAAGGACCTCGTCACCATCCGTGTGAATTTGGACCTACCGGTTGGGCTCAAAGAAATGAAAACGAAATCTCCCGGGGGAGATGCGCTTGCGGCCTTTCTAAAGCGCATGGAGTTTAGAAATCTTTTGGGCGAACTGTTTCCCGCCGGTAGCCCCGCCACCTCGACGGACGAAGCTACGGAGGGTGCTGAAAGCGCCCAGGTTTTCCCCGATTTAAAACGGCTTCAGGAGTTTTTAAGCGAGCTAGAAAAGAATCCGCGCCCCCTAGCCTTGGTGGTGGAAACGGAATCCGGTCATCCGGATAGCGGTTCGGTTGTGGGATTGGCGTTGGCCGCGGATAAAGACAACGCCTATTACATCAACGTCGATCATGACGCCGGAAATCCCTTACCTGTCGAACTGGTGTCGCGCTTTCTCGGTCCGCTGCTGGCCAACAAAAACATTCCTAAGGTGATTCATGATTCCAAGGCGGCTCGCTTATGTCTGGAACGATTGGGCATGCCCATGGAGAACCTTGCCTTCGACACCATGATCGCTTCCTATGTCCTGAACCCCGAAAGGTCGCATCGTCTCCAAAGTCTCGGAGAGAATCTCTTGGGTCGTGCGGTGCAAGGAACCGAGTCCCTTTTGGGGAAAGGTGCGAAGCGGCTCGACCCGCGATCTGTCTCCGCCGATGAGTTCGGACCCCGCATTGCCGAGCTTGCTTCGGTGACTCTGGCTCTTTTTCAGCACTTCACCGAAGAGCTTAAGAAATCGGAAATGGTCTCCCTGTTCGAGACGGTGGAGATGCCTCTGGCTTGGGTTCTTGGTGATATGGAACGCACCGGAGTCAAAATTGATGAAGGGTTCCTAGCCGCGATGAGCAAGCGTCTGGAGAAGAGGCTTGGCGAATTAGAAGCCGAGGCGCATTCCCTGGCCGACTCCGAGTTCAATGTGAACTCTCCCATGCAGTTGGCAGAAATTCTTTTTGACCGACTCGGACTCCCTACGGGGAAGAAAACGAAAACCGGATTTTCAACCGATAGCGAAGTGCTGGAGAAACTCCGGCCCCATCATGACCTTCCGGGAGTGGTCTTGGAATACCGACAGGTTTCCAAACTGAAATCAACCTATGTGGACACGCTTCCGGCCATGATCGATCTCGACACCGAACGAGTTCATGCCCACTTCAACCAAACCGTGGCCGCGACGGGCCGACTTTCCTCAAGCGACCCCAACCTGCAAAACATTCCTATTCGAACCCCTTTAGGAAAAGAAGTTCGAAAGGCTTTTATTCCCGGTTACAGGGATTGGGATCTCGTGTCGGCGGACTACTCGCAAATTGAACTCCGCATCATGGCGCACCTCAGCCAAGACCCGTCCTTTCTTGAGGCCTTTCGAGGAAAGAAAGATATTCATCGCGAAACCGCGGCCAAGATTTTTGGAGTGGCTCCAAAGAAAGTCACCGACGAACAAAGAGGACAGGCCAAAACGGTTAACTTTGGCATTCTCTACGGACAGGGAGCCTTCGGGTTGGCCCGCACCCTGGGGATCAGCAATCAGGAAGCGGCTGAGTTTCTGAAGGGGTACAAGCTTCAGTACGAAGGTGTGATGGGTTATCTCGAAAGCACCCTGGAAGAAGCGCGTAGCCAAGGTTATGTAACCACGCTTCTCGGGCGACGACGCTATTTGCCCAACCTCAATGCGGGGGGAGGGCCGGCTCGGGCTGCAGCGGAGAGGTTGGCCATCAACACTCCCATTCAAGGCTCGGCCGCCGATCTCATCAAAGTGGCCATGGTCAAACTCGCCCAAAGCCTTAAGGCCAAGAAGTTCGAAGCAAATCTTTTGCTTCAGGTCCACGATGAGTTGTTATTGGAGTGCCCGCGTTCAGAATCAAAAGAGCTTGGGGAATTGGTCCGCACCGAAATGGAGCAGGCCATGGAGCTCGATGTACCCACGGTGGTCAATATCGGCATTGGGGCCAACTGGGCGGAGATTCACTAGTGGCAAAAGACCCGAGTGCAGAAACCATGCGTCGCGTCGGGCTTACCGGAGGAACCGGAGCCGGCAAGTCGACGGTGGCCAGCTTTCTTCGCCACCACGGCGTGCCCGTTCTGGACGCCGACCGCATGGCCCATGAGTTGTACGCTCCGGGGAGTTCTCTGCTGAAGACCATCGCCGAAGAGTTTGGTGACCAGTACCTGACAGAAAAGGGAGTTCTTGACCGGCCAGCCCTGGGTAAACTTGTGTTCGAAAACCCGGCAGAGCTGGAAAAACTGAACCGAATCGTGCATCCTCCTCTGCTTGCAAAGATCGAAGAGGGCTTCGAGCAATTAGAAGCCGACGGCAATGACCTTGCGGTTCTTGAGGCGGCTCTCATCCTGAAGTGGGGTCGGCTTGAGTTTTTGGACGCGGTGGTGGGGGTGGTGGCCAACCGATGGGTGCGCCTAAAGCGCCTCATGGCGTCCGGGCTCGATGAAGATGCGGCCAAGGCTCGACTCGATGCACAGGTCGACGACGAAACGATTCGCCAGCAATGCGATTACATCATTGAAAACGAAGGGAGTCTTCTCGAACTTGAGGCTCAGGTCACTGACTTTTTGGCCTGGATCGAAAACCGAGAAGATTGAGGGAGAGACGGAATGGAACTGAGCGAAATTGAACGTTCGTTAAACGAAATGAACGAACGCCTTGGGACTTTGCGGAGGTATCTTTGACATCGACACGCATCGCGAGTCGATTGAAAAACTCGAAGGCACCATGTCTCAACCCGACTTTTGGAACGTGCCCGAGAAAGCCCAGGCTACGGTTCGACAGCTGAAAGACGCCAAGTCGGTGGTCGAAGGCTATGACAAGCTCGAACAATCTTTGAAAGACAGTTCCGAACTCTTTTCCATGGCCCAGGAAGAAGAAGATCTAGATACCGCAAAGGAGATTGAGTCGGAGCTACCTCGGCTTCAAACCAATCTGGATGCTCTTGAACTAAGGTCATTTCTCTCCGGCGAGCAAGACCACTGTGATGCGGTGGTTTCGATTCATCCCGGAGCGGGAGGCACCGAAAGCCAGGACTGGGCTCAGATGCTTCTCCGTATGTATCTTCGCTGGGCCGAGCGTTCGGGCATGACCACCCACGTTCTGGATCTCCAGGCCGCCGATGAGGCAGGCATCAAAGACGCTACCTTTGAGGTCAATGGCAGTCATGCCTTTGGGCACCTCAGGGCCGAGTCCGGAGTGCACCGCTTGGTTCGCATCTCTCCCTTCGATGCCAGCGGTCGCCGGCACACGTCCTTTGCCTCGGTGTTTGTTTATCCTCAGGTCGATGACGCGATTGAGGTTGAAATTGTGGAATCCGATCTTCGCATCGACACGTTTCGGGCTTCGGGGGCAGGGGGGCAACACATTAATAAAACGGACTCTGCCGTTCGCATCACTCATATGCCGAGCGGGTTGGTGGTCTCCAGTCAGAACGAACGCAGCCAGCATCGCAACCGCGAGAACGCTTTCAAGATTCTGAAAGCTCGCTTGTATGCCATCAAACTTGAGGAAGAGCGCAAGAAACTCGACAACCTCTACGACCAACAAAAAGACAACGCCTGGGGCAGTCAGATTCGATCCTATGTTTTTCAGCCCTACACCATGGTTAAGGATCACCGCACCAACTTCGAAATTCGTGATGTACAAAAGGTGATGGATGGGGGCATCGATGGGTTTATCGATGCTTTCCTCAGATCCGATCTCAATCGCAAGGTATAAGCCGCAAGATGAATCCAAATATTTTTAGACAGTACGATGTGCGTGGAGTCGTTGATGAAGATCTAACGACACAAGTGGTTGAAGACCTCGGCCGCGCCTACGGTTCCGCAATTAAAAACAATGGCGGTTCAAAAGTGGGCGTAGGCATGGACGTGCGAGAGACCTCGCCTCCCTTACGTGACGCGCTGGTGCGGGGCATTCTTAGCACCGGGATTGATGTCGTTCGCTTGGGAATGGTGGCAACGCCCACCGTTTACTATTCCGTCTACGCGCTTGAACTCGACGGAGCGGTGCAGGTAACGGGAAGCCACAACCCCATCGAGTACAACGGCTTCAAGATGATGGTAGGGAAGGGCTCGCTCTACGGCGACGCCATCCAAGACTTGCGCCGAGCAATTGAAACGCAGACCTTTGCCTCCGGCGAGGGCACGGTGGAAGATGTCGACCTGGATGAGCGCTATCTCAACGCCATCGTCGACGGTATCCAAGTCGATCGCCCCCTTCGGCTCGTTCTCGATGCGGGGAATGGTTGCGCAAGTTTACCGGCACCAAAACTCTTCAAAGCTTTGGGCTGCGAAGTGGAAGAACTTTTCTGCGTTCCCGACGGAACCTTTCCCAATCACATTCCCGACCCAACCCTGCCCGAGACTTTGGATCGTTTGCGGGAACGCGTCTTGGCGACCGGGGCCGATCTGGGAATGGCCTACGATGGCGATGCGGATCGCTTGGGTGCCCTCGACAATACGGGCAGAGTGGTTTGGGGAGACCAGCTTCTAGCTCTGTTTGCGCGCTCGGTGCTCAAGGAGAAGCCTGGGGCCGAGATCCTGTTTGAGGTGAAGTGTTCCCGGGCCCTGAAAGACGACATCGAAGCCCACGGAGGCGTGGGCATCATGACGAAGACGGGGCACTCCCTGATTAAGAAGGCCATGAAAGAAACCGGGTCCCCCTTAGCCGGGGAGATGTCCGGGCATATGTTCTTTGCCGATCGGTGGTTCGGCTTTGACGATGCGATTTATGCGTCGGCGCGTTTAGCCGAACTCATCGCTTCCTCGGGGAAGTCT
>JABDJR010000184.1 GCA_013003415.1 Candidatus Eiseniibacteriota bacterium
CATCGGAGTGGGCCATAATGAGAGCACCGATGAGTCGCGTGCTCACTCCCCAGGAGGTTGCCCACACGTATTCGCGCCCGCCTTCCGCATTCTGAAAATCAACATCGAAGGCTTTGGCAAAGTTCTGGCCCAGATTGTGACTTGTACCCGCTTGAAGAGCCTTCGTATCTTGCATCATGGCTTCAATGGAGTAAGTGTGAACCGCTCCGGCAAACTTCTCGGTCTCGCTCTTCTTACCTCGGATCACGGGAAGTGCCATGTGCTCTTCGGCGAAGGTCGCGTAGACCTCTAGCATTTGCTTGGTTTCCTCTTCCGCTTCCTCGGCCGTCGCGTGGGCGGTGTGCCCTTCCTGCCACAGAAATTCCGTCGTGCGCAAGAACAACCGCGTACGCATTTCCCAGCGCACGACATTGGCCCATTGGTTAATCAGAATGGGCAGGTCTCGGTAAGACATGATCCACTTGCGGTACATGTCCCAGATGATGGTCTCGGAGGTCGGGCGGATGTAGAGGGGTTCCTCCAGTTTCTTGCCTCCCCCATGGGTCACCACCGCACATTCCGGAGCAAATCCTTCCACGTGCTCGGCTTCCTTCTTCATAAAGGATTCGGGGATGAACATCGGGAAGTAGGCGTTCTTGTGGCCCGTGGCCTTGAACATCCGGTCCAAACCTCGCTGCATATTCTCCCAAATGGCATAGCCGTGGGGTCGAATGACCATGCATCCCCGAACGGGGCTGTTATCGGCGAGCTCGGCGCTCGCGATCACTTCCTGATACCAGCGTGAATAGTCTTCCGATCTTTTTGTGATGCCTTTACCCATGAGATTTCCTTTTTCGAAAAAAAAAATTTAAGCGCGCGAGTATACAAGAAGGGCCAGACGAAGCCCAAGTTTAGGTGGGATCCATACGAGCTTTTCATTGGGTTCCCCTCCCCAGACCGGTCTTGAGGGCGAAGAGCAAGCCAAAGGTAAGTTCTGTAACACCCTACATTCACGGGCTTTATCAGAGTTACTTCGCCGTGAAAATGGCTCCACAAAGCGGGTGGAATTCCCATATAGGAGGGTGATCACGCCCTCTAGAAAAAAGTTCAGAAAAACTGTAACCCTAGGAGGGCTAGAGAACGGGGCTAATCTTATGGGAATAGAGGACTTGCGGCCACCCACCCGTTGACATTGGTAGGTTCGGTTGGTAAGATTTTCCCCGGTGCAAGTGAAACTAAAAGCACCTGGGCTCGTCTTAGTAGATACGGGCTTGCCCGAATGTTAGGTGTGCAGCCTTCAACTTGCCAACCGGTCTCGATCTTCCGATCAGGCTGGGAGCTGTCACCGGTATCTTATGCGTCCGCACCGTGCCTAGTCGCTAAGGAGGTTAGAGAAATATGAAGCGCGCTTTGGTAGCAGTACTCTTCGGCTGTTTGACCTTGGGATTCGCGTCCCTAGCAATCGCCGCAGATAATGATCAGGCGGGTATCGCCTTACACGTCGGTCCCGTTGTTAGTAAACTGCCTTGTGATAATGCGCCGGCCCTAACGGCCGCCACCATCCAGTCCGCCGCGGCTGGGGCAAATACCGATTCTTACACCGTTTACGTTCTCGTTTGTAACGGTTCCGACTCCACTGGTGTTTCCGGTGCTGAGTTTGGTATCGACTACAACGGCAACCCAAGCGCCGGCGTTGATGCCGACGGTTGGACTGCCTGCGGTGACCTGGAATTCCCCAACTCGAACTGGCCAGACGCCAACACGGGTAACATCGTTACCTTCAATCCTGGCTCCAACTGCCAAAACACCCCTTCGGAGCCTTTCGTTCCGCAGACGGTGATTGCCGTTCTTGGAGCTTTGGACGTGACTGCGTACACGCCAGACATTCTTTCTGTCATCCCGCGACCGGTCACTGGCTTTGCCAAGGTTTCCGATTGTAACGGTGCAGAAGATGATCTTCTTGACCTCGGTGGAAGCGAGCCTTCCCACTTAGGCCAAGCAGAATTCGGTCTTGGTTCCGGTTATAACCCCTGCGGTCTCCCGACTCCGGTCGAGAACACCACCTGGGGTGCAATCAAGAACAGCGGTAGCTTGAACTAAGCTAACGACTTGTTTTGAGAAAAGCCCGTGGGTTCGCCCATGGGCTTTTTTCATGCCCGTTTCCAAACTACCTTTCGAGGCTTATTGGCCGGGACAGCTCGCGCTTCTCCTGCCCCCTCCCTTGCCCTACCCCGGCCGTTTAGAGATTTCTCTGCTAGACTGTTCCTAGGCTAATCCTGGGGCAGCTTCCGTCTTGCCAACGCCCGCGATCGCCGCAAAACCGCGTGGAATTGCGCCAGGTCTAACTCGTTTCCTAGTCGCTTAGGAGGTTAGAACCATGAAGCGAATCGTGTACTTCGCTCTCTTTCCATGTCTATTGCTTGGAGTCACCCCGTCGGTTCATGCTGCCGACAATGACCAGGCAGGCATCGCCATCCACATTGCTCCTGTCGTCACCAAGAACATTTGCTCCACGGCGCCAGCCATTACTGCAGGTACCGTCCAAGCCTTTGCACCTGGGGCCAACGGAGACTCCTACACCGCCTACATTTTTGTGTGCAACGGCTCAGATTCCACGGGCGTTGCGGGCGCAGAGTTCGGCATTGATTACGACGGAAACCCAAACATCGGAGTCGATGTGGACGGTTGGACCTTGTGCGGTGACCTTGAATTTCCCAACGTCAATTGGCCGAATGCCAACACAGGAACCATCATCACCTGGAATCCCTCATCGAACTGTCAGAACACTCCGTCCGAGCCCTTTGTGCCACAAACCGTGATTGCCTTGCTCGGGGCATTCAATGTGACCGCCCATTCCCCGGATGCCATGATGGTGATCCCCAGACCTATTTCGGGTTTTGCCAAAGTTGCCGACTGCTCCGGAAGCGAGGACGACATCAATCGACAGGCCCAGGCTTGTGACCCTTTGCAGCTTGGCATAGCAAGCTTTGGGAATAGTAACTATTTCAACCCTTGTGGTCTGGCCACCATGGTTGAGCCCACCACTTGGGGTGGTATCAAGCGGACAGTTCTAGACAACTAAGGTCACACCTAAAGAGCCTGGGATCTTCCTCTAGGTTCCAGGCTCTCACCCCCACGGCGCACAACACGAT
>JABDJR010000211.1 GCA_013003415.1 Candidatus Eiseniibacteriota bacterium
ACTCGCTGACCGAGATCTCGCGCTGGCGCTTGGCCATATCTTGCGCGTTCGACCGACGGGATCCTCCACTTTTCCTGGAGCCCTTTCCCGAGCCAGAGCCGGATGATCGCTTCGCCTTGGGAGCTTCTGGAGATTCGACCGCCTCGGGCTCCAGAACCAGGGTTTCCAGGGCCGGACTGCCGAAAAGATCTTGCTGGGAGTCGTTGGACTTCCGTCTTGAGCTTTTCGCCTTGCTCGCTTTGCGGGCGGGCGCCTTTTTGGCCGTTTTCTTCTTTGCGGACTTCTTCTTCGTCGTTTTCTTTTTCGGACTCACTGCCCACACTACCTCATGGGTTCTGCACCAAGGAAGATTGTTGGATAAGGTTTTTCCCGCCGAAAAGGAGGGCTTAGGGATTCGTCGGGTTTCCGAAGAGTACGTTTAGCTATCCTGCAGTGTCAACAATCGGAACCGAAAGCAACCCCCTCCGCGAGCCGCCCCTTAGGGCTGGTCCCCTACCGGGAAACTGATAGACTCCTAGCCTTCCATGAGCATCAAGAACACCCTCTCCGCAACCATTCTCATCTTTCTTTTGGCGTCGGTCGCCGCGCCGTACGCCCAGGGGCTCACCCGACGCGTACCCAGCGAGTTCGCCTCGATCCAGACGGCCATCAACGCCTCCTCCGTCGGAGATACGGTGCTTGTGGCTCCCGGCGACTACCCGCGTGGCATCCAAGTCGATCAGGCCATCACGGTGGCCGGTGAAATTGGCGGCGGGATTGTTCGCTTGGCCGGGGCAAGCGGGTCCTCGGCCAAACTCATCAACTTCACCTTTACCACCGACCTCGGCAGCGAGACGGTTCTTGTCGAAGCCCAAAACAACCTTGAGATTCAATCCTGCCGCTTTGAAGGCATTGCCATTGGCGTGTCCCTGGCCGACGCCGTCGAAGGGGTGCTCGTTGAGGACTGCTTTTTCGATCGACAGATTCGAGGCGTTGAGATCAAGGGCCTCGCCTCCCTGACCATCCAGGGTTCTGAGTTTGAGGCCTGCCAGTTTGCAGTGGCCGTCGATGGCGACGGAGACTGCCCAACCGGGCCGGCTGGTCCGGCCGACCCATGTGCCGGCGGGTGCCCCGCCATCGAGATCGACGACACGGAAATTCGCAACTGCGAGGTTGGAATTCTGGTCGAATCCCCTCATCGGCTTATCATCGACCGGCTCATGCTTCGAGATGTACCCACCGGAATCTCGGCCCAGCACTGCGAACTGGCCTTGAGTAACTCCGAATTCATTGGAGGGTCAGAGGGAGACACGGGAATCAACGGGATAGGCCTAGCCGGTGTCGTAGAGGACTGCTCCTTTACCGGTTTTGAGACTGCCATAAAAGTCGGGGACGGGGACTGCCCCACCCACAGCTCTCTGGTCCTCGGCGGATCCCTATCTCAGGGCAACAGCTTCCTGAACAACACCACCCACCTTCGATTAGAGCAGGACGAACCGCTCCTGGCGGAACTCAACTATTGGGGGACGACGGTTTGCGAAACGGTTCAGGCCAAGATCGTGGGCCAACAGGTCGCGCGAATCGCAGACAGCCAATTCTTGTTCTTTATTGAGTGCACCGTCCCCACAACCCCCGCGCGCTGGGGTTCCATCAAGAAGCTAGGGCTTGGCCAATGAACACGCTCTATACCCTGATCCCCTATCTCAAACGACATCGAACCACGATTGGCATTGGTTCCCTGTTCTTGGTCCTCACCAGTGCCTTCCAGATGGCTGGCCCTTGGATTCTGAAGCTTGCTTTTGACGGCCTGGAATCCAGCATCACCAAGCAAGAGCTTTTGGTTTATGCCGGGATTCTGGTGGCCATCGCTATCGTGGCCGGGATTTGCCGTTTCTTCATGCGTCGACTCCTCATTGGAACCTCTCGAGAGATCGAGTACGAACTTCGGCAGGACTTTTTTCGAAAACTGACCGTGCTGTCCTTCTCTTACTACAATCGCACTCCCACCGGCGATCTCATGGCGCGGGCGACAAATGATCTGACCGCGGTGCGCATGGTGCTCGGCCCGGGGGTGATGTACACCATGACCACGGTCATCACGCTCACCGCCAGCGTAACCCTCATGGCCCTTCTGAGCTGGAAACTCATGCTCATTTCCCTTGCCCCCATGCCCCTCATCTCCCTCTTCATGTATCTCTATGGCGGCATGATTCACAAACGATTCGAATCGGTTCAGGAGCAGTTCGCATCCATCACCGCCCGGGCCCAGGAATACTTGGCCGGTATACGAGTGGTCCGCGCCTACGGCCAAGAGGAGTCGGCCAAAGAGGAGTTCAGCAACCAGAACCAAGAGTACCTAGACCGCTATATGAAACTGGTCCGCATCAATGGCCTCATGCACCCCTCCATTCGTTTTCTTGCCGGCACCGCCACCATTCTCGTGCTTTTGTTTGGCGGCATCATGGTGATGAACGAAACCATTTCTTTGGGAGATTTCGTCGCCTTCTTCGCCTATTTGAACATGTTGATCTGGCCCATGATCGCTCTCGGCTGGGTGGTCAGCATCTTCCAACGCGGCGCGGCCTCTATGAAGCGCATCAACTACGTGTTCAATAGCGAGGCGGAGATCGTTGACTCGCCCCACGCGGTGGACAAGGAAGACCTGCAGGGGGCCATCGAGTTTCGCGATGTCCACTTTACCTACCGCACTCGTCCCGATGAATCGGTGCTTCGCGGGATCAATCTAAAGATTGAGCCTGGAGAGACGATTGGGATCGCCGGACGCACGGGCTCCGGGAAAACCACTTTGGTGAACTTGATTCCGAGGCTGTTCGCCCCGGACAAGGGCGAGATCTTGATCGATGGCTCTCCAATCACCCATTTCACGCTCAACACCCTGCGAAACCACATTGGCTACGTGCCTCAAGAAGCCTTTTTGTTCAGCCGAACCCTGGCGGAAAACATCCGCTACGGGGAACCTGAAGCCTCTCAAGATGCCATAGAGAACGCCGCCGAGTTGGCCCAGTTGAGTGGTGATGTTTCTGAGTTTCCCAAGACTTACGAAACCGCGGTCGGTGAACGAGGCGTGACCTTATCCGGCGGGCAAAAGCAACGCGCCGCCATCGCGCGCGCCGTGATACGAAGCCCGAGGATTCTCATCTTGGATGATGCTCTGGCCAGCGTAGACACGCGAACCGAAGAGGCCATTCTTGGCGGACTGCGCAGCTACATGAGCAACCGCACCACACTTCTGGTTGCCCATCGGGTCAGCACGCTGAAGTTGGCGGATCGTATTGTGCTTCTTGAAAACGGTCAGATCACAGAAATGGGCACCCACGATGAGCTTGTGGCCAAGGGTGGAGCCTACGCGGAACTCGCTCGCATGCAAGAACTCAAGGACCAATTGGAGGCGACCTCCTAGAGGTCGGGAAACGCCATGGATCATGAGTTTCAAGAAGATGAGGTTCTAGGAAAAGCCTACGACGGCCGTTTGATGAAGCGGCTCCTGGTCTACCTCAAGCCGCACCGCGTTGTGGTCGTAATCTCCATTCTTCTTTTGGTTGGAACCGCGCTCCTGGAACTTTTGGGCCCCTACCTCATCAAGATCGCGATCGACCGGGAGCTTGCAGAAGGAGACCGGGCGGGCCTGATCAAGATTTCCCTGCTCTATCTAGCCACTCTCGCTGGTGCCTTCTTGCTAGGCTACGCGCAGACCTACCTCATGCAGCGCATGGGTCAGCGCGTCATGGTGACGTTGCGCAAAGAAATCTTTGCTCATCTCCAAAAGCTTCAGGTTCAGTACTTTGATCGCAACCCGGTGGGGCGACTCATTACCCGACTGACCAGCGATGTGGAAGCTCTGAACGAGATGTTCACGAGTGGCGTGGTTGCCATTTTCGGCGACATCATTACCTTGGTTGGCATCATGGGGGTCCTCTTG
>JABDJR010000218.1 GCA_013003415.1 Candidatus Eiseniibacteriota bacterium
AACTAAGAACGTTCGGCTCACGGAGCAGATAGCCGCCTTTCATGCGGAAGCTTTCGATGAAAAGAAACGTTTGTACTACTCGGAAGAAAGCTTCGACGACTACTACTACGGGAAAGGTTCTACCTACCCCGACGGGAACGGCTGTATCGGCATCTTGTTTGAGCAGGCTAGTGCAAGAGGTCATGTGCAGGAGTCGATTCACGGCGACCTCACCTTCCCCTTCGCCATCGACAACCAATTCATCACCACGCTATCTACTTTGGAAGCCGGGAGACGGCTTCGCGGGGAGTTATTGGAGTACCAGCAGGAGTTCTTTAGAGACGCGCTTCGTGCGGGCGGTAAAGCCTCCAGCGCGGGTTACGTTTTTGGCGATCCTGAGGACCGTGGCAAAACTTTAGCCATGCTAGACCTGCTGTTGCGTCACGATATCGACGTATACGAACTCAACAAATCGCAGAACGTCAATGGCACGCAAGTTGGGCCCGGCTCGGGCTACTTCGTGCCGAACCGCCAGGCGCAACACACGTTGGTTCGATCAGTCTTTGAGCCCGTAACCGAGTTTCCCGATAGCCTGTTCTATGATGTTTCGACTTGGTGTCTGCCCATGTCGATGGGCGTTCCTTTTGCTCCGAGTTCGAGTTCCGGCCGGGGCCGCGAGGTAACGAGCCTCCCCTCACTTTCGGTTCCTACGCCGCCACCGTCTTCCCAAGGAAGCTATGGATACGCTTTTGCCTGGGATGAGTACTACGCACCACGGCTCTTGGGTAGGCTGCATCAGGCGGGCATCCGAACAAAAGTGGCTACCCGCCCCTTCACCGCTCGCACCACGAACGGAACCCAACCGTTCGACTTCGGCTCCATTCTCATTCCCACCGGACTCCCAGGAAATGACAACCCGGCCCTTCAAGATCTTCTGCGCATGGGGGCGGAAGAAGATGGCGTTTTGGTTTCACCGCTTGTTAGCGGGCTCACTCCAAGCGGTATTGATCTTGGAAGCCCAAGCCTGCGAACGCTCACCGCTCCAAATCCTCTGCTCGTGATTGGGTCTGGTGTTTCCAGCTACGAATCGGGAGAGGTCTGGCACCTGTTAGATCAACGGTTTGGGATCAAAGTAAACCTCGTCGAAAAGACGCGCCTCCCGAATGTAAACCTCGACGACTACACCCACTTGCTGATGGTGAACGGTAACTACGGTTCCTTCTCCGAGGACATGGTCGACCGCATTAAGGACTGGGTTCGGAGTGGCGGCATTCTGGTCGCCAGCAAGTCCGCCGTGCGTTGGGTGAACTCGGTGGAACTGGTTGCGTTAGAGAACGTCGACAACGACGAGGCGAGTGAGGAAGACGAGACTCCCCAAAGAATCCCCTACGCTCGAGCGGGGGCCGACTCCGGTTCTCGTCTTACGAGTGGGGCCATCTTTGAAGCCCACGTCGACAACACGCACCCGCTGGGATACGGGCTCCACGACAAGATTGCCGTGTTCCGAAACAGCAACCGATATATCGAGCCCGTGGACAATCCCTACGGGAACGTCGTTCAGTACACGAGTGACCCATTTCTCAGCGGCTACGTGACCGACGAAAACCTCGATAAACTAAGGGATTCTGCCGTCGCGATTAGCCACCGAGTTGGAGGCGGGGCGGTCATTGCCTTGGTCGACAACCCGAACTTCCGCGGCGTCTGGTACGGGACAAACAAGCTCTACCTCAACGCCTTGTTCTTCGGATCGATTATCAACCGGACCGGGGAATAAACTCTTCTCGACTAGATCTGCAAAGAGTCATCGGAGCGAACAAAGGACCCGCTAACTCAGACAGTCCTCGCGTTTTGGTTTCCTGGAAAAGAGCGCCCGCGTTCAAACCGTAGACCAAAACGCTGCGGAACTCGCGCGGGCCCTTTGTACGGCTCCTCTGAATCCTAAAGATTTACTCGGGAACCGTTTTCCCATGTTCAAGGTATGTAGTTCAAGCCGACCGCCACGGAGGATCGCTATGCGTTCACGGATCGCACTTTTGGTCACGGTTTCTCTTCTCACCGCTTTACCCGCCAGCGTTCCCGCAGATGACGGCCCACGTCTAGACGTGGAGAGCATGCGCACCGTCCTCGGGGACGAGGCGTTTCAGGCCTGCGGTCTTCACAAGCTCGACGCCCAGGAACTCGAACAGATTGGGCGCAGGTTTTACCGAGGCGGCGGCGTTTCCTATCTGGAATCTTCGGCCCATGAATACCTCGTGGAGAAGGATTGGTACCCCATTCAAATCCACGGCTTAGCCTCTCGCGACGAAATGGGCAACCCCAGGCTTCTCGCCACGAAGGGCTACGACCTGGTGATCATCGAGCCGTGGTCCAGAAGCACCACACCCCCACCACCGGGTGTGTATTGGTGCAAAGGGACCATCGGGCTGTGGGAAATCATCCACCCGGACGGCGAGGTCCACCGCTACGAACACGAGGACTAGGTCGCCGCAGAGCTTCGCTTGCAGGCATATCTTGAAGAGGCCATTGGAGCATACAAGGGGTCCGCGCGAGTTCCGCAGCATTTTGGCCCACGGTTTGAATGCGGGCGCGAGGGCACTTTTTCACAAGGAGAGGCTCTCTGCCTTTCCCTCTCCGGTGAAAAGGTGGCCTTGCGCCCGCTCTTCTCTACGAAACCAAAACGCGAGAACTGTCTGGCTCTTTATACGCTCCGATGACCCACTTAAACCTGCGCTAGGCTAGATACTTTTTCCACCAGTCCAGAATCTGATGCAAACGGTGGATTCGGAGATCCGGAGGACCGCCCCGGCTCATGCCATGACTGGTGGTCGCCGGATACCGCACATAACGCGTAGGCACGTTCTTGGTCTTGAGCAACGTAAACACCTGATCTGATTGCTCTATGTTGCAACGCAGGTCGCCTTCACTGTGAATAATCAGGGTCGGCGTTTTCACCTTGCCCATGTACTGGATAGGACTCTGTTCCCAAAGCGCTTCCGGGCGATCCCAGAAGTTTCCCTTCCAATACCGATCTTCGGCGATGGGGAAATCGCTGGAACCGGCCATACTCACCAAGTTACTCACGCAACGATCGGTGATGGCGCCCGCGAACTCATTGGTATGACCAATGGCCCAGTTCGTCATGTAGCCGCCGTAGCTGCCGCCCATGATCCCCATGCGCTTCTGGTTCACCCACTTCTGGCTCTTCATAAACTCGATCACGGCTTGGACATCAACCCAATCTGCACCGCCCCAAGCGCCCTTAATGGCAGCCGTGTGATCTTCGCCATACCCTTTACTTCCACGTGGGTTTGAGAAGAACACCGCGTAGCCGGCCGCAGCCAAAACCTGAAACTCGTGGAAGAAACCCACTCCATACATGGCATGGGGGCCCCCATGAACTTCCAACACCGCCGGCACCTTGGCAGTTTTCGATTTTCCGGGGGGACGCATGACCCAAACCTGAACCTTGTGGCCGTCGGCGGCGGTCACCCAATGCGAAGTGATGGGCGCGATCTCCAGTGTGTTTAGGAACTCTCGATTGAACTGAGTGAGGCGCTTCACTTCAAGTTTGTCGCCCTTGACCGTCCCCACTCCAATCTCGGAGAGGGTGGTTGCATTGGCCATGACCATGGCGAGTTTGCCGCCGCGGACACTCATGTTGCCGAAGGTGTGATCGTAGGCACCGCTGGTGAGAAACTTGAACTTTCCTCCGCTCGCACTAATCTGAGCAACCTGACTACTTCCGTGCCAACCCAAGAGAACCAGCAGGCTCTTGCTGTTGGGGCTCCAGGTGTAGGTCGGACCAAAGGTAGCCGCGCTGGTGTCAGCGATAGCCACCGCCATCAAGCAATAATCTTCGCCCCCGCTAAGGTTTTTGGCCTTGCCCTTCTTAGGATCGCACACCCAAAGCTCGAGGTTCTGGGGGCTATAAAGATCGTCTTTTCCCTCCCGACCCGCATAGGCGAGCGTTTTGCCATCGGGGGACCACTGCAGATTCGTTTTCGGCCCATCGGGAAGCCCGGAAACAGCTTTGGTTTTCCCGGAATTCGCATTCATCAGATAAATCTTCGTGTTGGATTCGAAAATAGCCTTTTTGGAAGGGTCTGCCGCGATCGCCAATTGCTTGGAATCGGGTGACCAGTCGAAGCTAAAGAAACCAAGTCGGTCTTTGTCGAAGACTTTGCGGTGCGAACCATCTTTCGTATCCACGATATAAAGTTCGAACCGTTGGTGGTTAAAGTAACCGTCGCCATCTAAGCGGTACCAAATGTCATCGAGGACACGCGGAGGCAAACTGGCGCCCGTTTCCTTCCGCTTCTTTGCCGCCTCTTTCGTCCAATCGGGATCGGTTTCCCGGTAGGCTACCGCAAGATGCTTTCCGTCCGGCGACCACTTGAACTCCGCAATGGAGCCCTCGGGGAATTTGGTCAGGGCTCGAGCCTCACCCCCTCCAGTAGGCATGACGAAGATCTGGGGAACCCCCTCGACGGAGCGAATAAACGCGATCTCGGATCCGTCTTCCGACCAAACGCCGCCCGCGTCTTTTCCGCTACTGGTGAATTGCCGCGCATCGCCACCGTCGGTGGGGACCAGCCACTGATTCAAGACATAGTTGTTCTTGTCCCCAATGTGCTTACGCGTAAACAGAATCTGCTTCCCGTCGGGGGATACTTGGGGGGCACCCACAAAGACGAATTTGTTGATGTCCTCGGGGGTGATCTTACGTTTCTTGGTAGCTCGGCCTTTTGATTTTGGCGTCATCCTAAGCTCTCTCCATAGATTAGCGACGTGTTTTGAGGAGGTGTCTGAAAGGTCGCCAAGTATACCCGCCACCTTCGCCGCTGTCGTCTGCTAGAATCCTGCGCAATGAGCCAAAAAGACACCCTTGGATCCGTTACCGTTCACCGGTACATGGACAACAAACATAACGCCATGTTGGCCACCGGGACCTTTACCGCCCTGATTGCTGCCTTTTCCGAGCACGCAAACCGGTGGGAAGCCCCCCTGGACGGCCTCACTTACACCATGATGCGCCAAGGCCTCTCCGGGATGGTCCTCCACCTCTCCTTTCGGCCCAATGACGAGAACATTGGGATGACGGTGAACTTCAAGCAGCCCCCCATCAACGTGTTCTTGAGTGGCGATGCCAGCGAAAGCTGGGTCACGGGCCGAGCGTTTGTGGAGGGCGTGAAAACGACCGAATCCAGCCGGCTGTTCATGCAGACCCACCGCCGGAAATCGGGGGCCACTCAGAGCATGATCGAGATCACAGGGTTGGATCTCCTGGAAGTCTTTGAGCAGTACTTTAAGCAATCGGTTCAGACCCCGGCTCGTTTCTTCGAACTCGATAAAGATCAGTTCGCCATGATCCTGGGCCTCCCCAATGCCGACCGATCCTGGATCGAGAACTTCACACCGGATCAAAAACTTTTTGGTATCTGGAAAAAGACCCTAGAACCGCTGGACCAACGGGAATTCAAATTCCACTGTGGCTGCACACCGGAAAAGATGGTGAAAGCAGTTCACAGCATTTTTGGAGAGGATCCAGATGCGCTGTTCAAAGGCGAAGACGAGGTTGAGGTCTCGTGCCCCCGTTGCGGGACACGATGGACCTTAACCGAAAGTCAATTCAACGAATTCGAGCAGGAAGACTAGTCGGTATTCGTTTCTAGGGCGCCAATCATGACCGAAATGTTGTCGTAGCCGCCCCGCGAACGAGCCAACTCAACCAGCTTGCCACAAGCTTCCTCGGGATCATACTGATGGGCGATGTCGTGAATCTCTTCGTCGGTCACCTGGTTGAAAAGCCCGTCCGACGCCAGAAGGAGGCGCTCTCCGTCGTGAAGGGTGAACGTGTCGAGCAGATCGACTTCTACATCCTTCTCTGCACCCAGGCAACGGGTCAGAACATTCTTGGCTTCCGACATGGCCGGACTGTCGCTCGAAGACATGCGCTGCAGTTCAACCGCTAGCGTGTGATCTTCGGTCAGGGCTCGAATACCTTTGCTACTAATAAAGTAGGCCCGGCTATCGCCAACATGGGCAATGTACACCTGGTCGCCAACCACAACCGCAGCCGTGCAGGTTGTGGCCATCCCCGCCATCCGGGCATCTTCCACGCCGGTGCGGTTAATGACCAAGTTTGCAGATTTCAGGGACTGACTAAGGACGTCCGGGACTTCCCTGCAATCTACGGCGTTGAAGAACGCGGAAGACACATTGTCTACGGCAAGCCGGCTTGCAACTTCGCCTGCAGCCGCGCCACCCATTCCGTCGGCCAACACCATGAGACATCCGTGACTCAACTCTTCAGACTCAAAGACTCCTAAGCTATCTTCATTCTTTTCGCGAACGCAACCTATGTCACTGAGCCCGGAGACTTTGATAAGACTTTCACCGTCTTCTGACAGCGCGACTTGCTTGTTTTTCTTCACCTGATCGCGGGCATACTGAAGCTCCGCCGGAAACTCGATCACCTTGGTGTCGTCTTCCATGTCCAGTTCCGGGGCGTCAATTTCCGGACCGCTGCCGCGAATGCCCCGCTTGTCCGGGATGGGAGCCAGAATGCGTTTCTTGGTCAGGTACGCTTCTAGGGCCCGCGAATTGGAATCCTCGCCGCCGTACTGGATCAGCTCTTCTTCGTCGAAGCCTTCGAACAGGGCGTCGTGTGTATAAAGCTCGATCAGCGCCTCTACAATTTCGGGGAAGAACTGAGTGCCCGAGTGGGCCAACAATTCTTCGAAGGCTGCCTCCGGAGAGAGACCCCGTCGATAGGGTCGATCCGATGTCATGGCATCAAAGGCTGCCACCGTCATAATAATACGGCTACCAATCGGAATCTCATGCCCGGCAAGTCCTCGGGGATACCCCTGACCATCAGGCTGTTCGTGATGGGAGTAGACGATCTCAGCCGCATCTTCGAAAAGACGGAGGTTCTGCAAGATGTTGCGCGCGATCCGGGGGTGATTCCGCAGTTCGGCTTGCTCGTTGTCGCTCAGCTTCCCAGGTTTTGTGAGAATGCTGCGCTTGATGGCGGTGCGACCAATGTCGTGAAGCAGAGCCGCGTATTCGATCTCTTCAACGTCTTCTTCGGGGACGCGTAGGAACCGCGCAACCTGAACCGACATCTTAGACACACGATAAGAGTGACCCCGCGTGTAGGGATCTGCCGCATCTACCGCGTACATCAAGGTCCGCACCGTATCGACCAGGGCTCGTTTGTTGTCCGCCCAAAGCTTCATGGCGTAGCGAGCCACCAATAGAGGCATTAGAAAGAAGGCAACGGCAATAGGGCCAATCTGCAAATGCGTGAGTGCTAAGAGTGCACCGAAGGGGAACAAGACAAAGTCGTAAGCGGCGTTGGCTTTGAACAACTGAAACCACTCAATCGTATCGAGTTCATTGTTCTTAAGCGGGACCTGAAACGCACCAATCGCTCGTTTTACGGCGAGATAGGTAATGGACAGGGCCAGCAAACTTGCCAACTGGGGGAAGGAAAACTCAAGGTCCATGCCGAATCGACCGCCCATGGCACTGTAAACCCATCCCGATACCGCCAGCACCACCGGTGCCCGCCAAGTGCGCATGACGTTCAAACCAAAAGGACGCCACTGTTGCGCCGATGCTCCGAACAAGCGTGAGGCAACTCCGTACCAACAGGCAGGAGCTGGTCCAAACAGAAGCAAAACGCCAACATCTACCGCGGGGGTGAGATTGATCGTCGCACTTCCACGGGGCAACGGAATAGGAGACATCGCAGCCACCGTCACCACTACCAACCACAAAAGAATGTCGGTGGAGGGCCATGACTGGAAGTCCGCCGTCGCCCAAGGGTTGGCGATTAGAGCGGCTACACCCGCTGCAAAAACAAGAAACAGGTAAACCCAGTAGGGCTTGTTCGTTTCGCTCACAGTTCGTCCTTGGTTTGTATTCGTAAAAAACATATCCCTGTAGGTATCGGCCCATTTGCCTAAAAAATCAAAAAAGTTCTGTCTCAGAACTACCTTTTGTTTGGGGGAAATGACCCTAAATTCCTCTCCGGTTTTGCCGATACAAAGGTTAGCTGGGTTGTCATATTTAGAAAGAAGATCGAGGAATTAGGCGTGGAGCCAAAAAAGACCAAATCGCACAAAAACGAGGCAGAACTGACGGTTCACCACTCACGAGCCGTGGCGGATTACGCCATGGTTCAAGAGGGGTTGCTCGTCAGCGACGCCAAAGCCGCTCACCTTTTTATGCGTTTTACGGATGAATGTGCGCAAGCTCGAGGAGACGAAGCTCGTCTTCTCGACATCATCAGCGCCTATACATTTCAGGCGTTTCCGCAAACTACACATCTTGTTCTAGCCACCAAGGTCGATGCGCGAAAGCTCAAGACGACGATGGTGCGTAGCCGCGAAGGGAAAACTCCCTCGGTTACGATGAGTAAGACCCTGGCCAAGCGAGCCATGGATGAAAAGGTCGCCATTTTGTTCTCTGAGGCAGATCAGGATCAGGGCGATTCCGAGAGCATCGTTCTCTCCAACATTCGCACCGCGATTGTGGCGCCTCTAGAAGGAGCCAATAAGGTCTTTGGCATCCTTCAGCTCGACATTCGCGAGAGTAGCAAAGGGATTTTTGGCAAGAAGGACCTCGACCGCGTTACGGTGTTTGCTCGCCATTTGGCGCTGGTTCTTGAAACCCTTCGATATGCTCAGGAGCAAAGCAAGGCGCTGGAATCGACGATTCATGCCTTGGTTCACTCGCTTTTCTTGAAAGATCCAGATACCGCAGCCCACTCCGAGCGGGTTCAGGCGATCACCATGATTGTGGCTCAGTACCTGGGCATGAAAGGTACGGATCTAGAGGCCCTCAATGCGGCCGCCTTGCTCCACGACCTTGGCAAACAAGGCGTTCACGACAAGGTCTTGAAGAAGCCGGCGCGGCTTACCGAGACCGAAATCCAGCACATGTCCCATCACTCCAAACTCACGGAGACGATTTTGGACAAGATTTACTATCCGGAGCACCTCAAGTCCGTGCCCCTTCTTGCGGCCTATCACCACGAGAAGATGAATGGTACGGGTCCCTACGGGCTCTCTGGGAACGACATCCCAACCGGATCGAAGATCATCTCCATTGCCGACTGTTTCGACGCTCTGATCTCTCCCAGGGTCTATAAAAAGGCCATGACGGTGGCCGCCAGCCTGGACATCTTGGATAAGGGTGCGGGCAAAGCGTGGGATCCTGAAGTGATTGCCGCCTTCAAAGCGTGTCTGCCGGAGATCATGACGCAGGTGTACGGGCGTCCGGCTGAAGAAGCCGCATAGGCTTTAGACACACCCTGCTAGGCGTTGCATCAAGCCGTTGGCTTGGAAGTCCTGCACTGGGCTTCAATAACGCTGGTTTACTTGATCCCGCTTACTTGATTCCGCTAAGCCGCTTCTTCGCGCACGATCAGCCGCTCGAACTGCGCCCGGTCAATGGCTCGCTCGTAAGCCTCCTGGGCCGTAATCAAACCTTGCTGCACGTAGCTTCGTAGCACGCTATCCAGGCTTTGCATCCCGACCCGCGCTCCCGACTGAATCACCGACGCCAACTTATGGCTGCTTCCGGAACGAATCACGGCCGCGGAAGCCGGAGTGTTGATGAGAACCTCAACTGCTGCGCGCCGTTTGTTTCCCTCTTCGGTGGTTCGGCACAACTGCTGCGAGACCACCATGTTCAAACTCTCAGCCAGCATGCTTCGAATCTGCTCTTGGCGCCGAGCGGGAAATACGTTCACGATGCGATCGATCGTGCGAGGAGCACCGTTGGTGTGGAGCGTTCCCAACACCTGGGCGCCGGTTTCGGCTGCGGTGAGGGCAAGGGAGATCGTTTCCATGTCTCGCATCTCACCAACCAGAATGACATCGGGATCTTCACGAACGGCGTCACGTAAGGCATCGCCAAACGTTGGGCTATGAGCACCAACCTCTCGCTGCGTTATCGCGCACTGTTTTGGTTTGTGAATAAACTCGATGGGATCTTCAATGGTGATGATGTGGCCTTTGCGAGTCTCGTTCAAATAGTCAACAAGCGAGGCCAGAGTGGTTGACTTTCCCGAGCCTGTGGGGCCCGTAACCAAAGTAAGACCCTTCGGACTCGTAATATGCGTCCGAATGGACTCCGGAAGATTTAAGCTTTCGAAACTTGGCGTTGAATCTGAGATGTGACGCAGAGCCGCGGCATACCCGTGAACATGGTGATACACGTTGACACGAAAACGGCCGAGCTCCTCGGATTGATAGGCAAAGTCGACCGCCTTCTTCTCTTCGAGCACCGCTTTTTGCTCTTCGTTCATGATTTCGCCCGCAATGCGCTGCAGATCTTCAACCGACAGATCACGGAACCGAACTCGATGGAGGGTTCCACCGATTCGAATCCGAGGCGGTTGGCCCGAAACCAAGTGCAAATCCGAGCCACCCTGTTTGATGGCGAGCTCAAGGAATGAATCTATGCGACCCATAGCTTACCCCGCCTTCTTCGGACGTTGCATCGTCCTTGAGCTATTGGCGATAAGATCCGGGTTGTTCACAAAAGGAACGAAGTCGCGCTTGTCCGTGGCTCGATTGTAAGCTTCATCAGGATCGATCTCGCTGGCCTGGACCAATTGCAACATCGACTGATCCATAAGGTGCATGCCATGGCGCCGCCCAGTGGCCATGGCTTGCGGAATTTGAAATGTCTTTCCATCCCGAATCATTTGGTTGATTGCAGGGGTCGAAACCATGATTTCCGTGACGGCCCGTCGGCCTCGACCATCAGCGACACGAATCAACTCCTGACTCATCACACACTTCAGGCTTTCGGCCAAGGTGTTCCGCACCTGGGAATGCACTTCCGAGGGGAACGAGTCCACAATACGATGAATGGTCTGATAGGCACCGCGAGTATGCAACGTTCCCAGCACCAAGTGACCCGTTTCCGAGGCTTCAAGAGCCAGGGAAATCGTTTCAAGATCACGCATTTCACCAACCAGAATCACATCCGGATCCTGTCGCAAAGCGGAGCGCAGACCTTCGGAGAAACTGCGAACATGAGTTCCCAGTTCACGCTGGATAACCATCCCCTGCTTATCTTCGTGCAAGAATTCAACCGGATCTTCCAGGGTGAGAATATTGACGTTGCGGTTGGTGTTGATCTCATTAATGACCGCCGCCAAACTCGTTGACTTGCCGGTACCGGCCGCTCCGGTCACAAGAATCAGTCCGGCGTTCACCATCGCGATGCGACTTACGATCGAAGGGAGACCCAAATCACTTAGCTCGGGGACCTTATCCGCAATCACACGGCAAACGGCGGAAACACCGCGGTGCTGTTGGAAGACGTTGATACGAAAACGCCCTACGCCCTCAGCATTGTAGGAAAGGTCTACCGAACCACCTTCTTTGAGCTGAGCGATTTCATCTTCGCCCAAGATTTCCATAATCAGAGTGGTGGTTTCGTCGCGAGTTAACTCACGGTACTTCAGAGGAATAAGTTCGCCATCGAGGCGAACCATGGGCGGAAGACCGATCGTAAGGTGGATGTCAGAGCAATCTTGCTCCCGACCCAGCTTAAGAAACGCGTCTATTCTCGGCACTATCTTCCTCGTCTTCTTCCCCATCGGGAATGTCATTCAAAATGGCTTCGATGGTGTCACGAAGCTCAAGAACATTTTGGAAACGATCGTCCGGATCTTTCTCCATCGCCTTCTTGACCAGGGCATCAATCCGCGGGTCGAGACCAGGCACCAAGTCTGTCAGCGAGGTCGCCTCACCTTCTAGATGCTGGAAAAGAACTTTCACCGGAGTCTCAGCCGAGAAGGGCTGGCGTCCGGAAATGAGCTCATAGAGGATGATACCTACGGAGTAAATGTCAGCCCGACCATCACTCGTGTCGCCACTGATTTGCTCGGGAGCCATGTATTCAGGAGTACCGATAAGTAAGCCACTGGCCGTCAAACGCGAACCCGTGGTTTGTGTGGCTGAAGCTAACCCGAAGTCGACGATCTTGACCTCATCGTCTTTTCCGACCAGAACGTTGGCGGGCTTGATGTCCCGATGGATCACCTGTTCCTCGTGCGCTGCGCCGAGACCGTCGCAAATCTGAGACACAATCGTTAGAGCCCGTCCAATACTCAATCGAATTCCGGTTTTTATGACTTTAGCCAAGTCCATGCCCGCGAAATACTCCATGGAAACGGCATGCACGCCCCCCAAATCCATGAAGTCGTGAATTCGAATCACATTGCGGTGAGTGATTCTCCGGGTGAGCTTGAGTTCTTGCACAAATCTCTTTACCGCAGTCTCGTCTTCGGACATTTGCGGGTTCAAAACTTTCAGAATGAGTTCGTCCTGAATTGCGGCATCTTCGACCAGGTAGACAGAGCCAAAGCCACCACGACCGACTTTGCGGAGGATCTGGTAGCGATCAAGCAAGATTTCACCAGCCTCAAGCTTGTGGAAGTTGACCGCAGCCCGACCGGAACCGCCGGAGCCACCGGTTGAATCTCCGCTCTGAACCACGGTTTCGGGAGAGGACTGCACGCTGTCTGAGGAACCGCCATCAGATGGTGGGCCAACCTGAGAGTCCGAGCTAAGCCCTTTGGTCTTGGCCCGCTTTGCCGCAAACTTCTGTGCTTCCAGACCTAGACGCTGGTTCTTAGGATCAACCCGGAACGGCCTGGTGATTTGATCCATGGACATCCGGTCTGGTCGAGCCAGAATAGCTTCGAGGCGAGATTTGTCTTCTTCGGGAAGGTCGAGCTTGGATAAGACGCGCAAGGCTGCTTCTGCCTCGCGACGAACCTCATCTTCCGAGGCTATCAACAAACCGCAAAGCGGATGAATCGCTAAAGGATCGTTTAGGGTTGCCAAGGCCCGAGCACAGATCGCAGCGACGGACTCGTCTTCCTGCATCACGTCAATAATCGGTTCCACCGCACGCGGATCTTTCGTCGCAGCCAGGGCGTCGATGGCGCGCTCCCGAACCCACCAGTCCCCATCGCGTAGGGCTGCAATGAGGGGCTCCACGGCGTGCTCGTCGGGGATCGTATTTAAAATTTCTACCGCATAGCGGCGAATAAAATCATCACTGTCATTGAGGAGCCCAACCACGGCTTCTACTACTTTCTTACCACCCAGAGTTCCCAGGGCATCGGCGGCCCGAACCCGAACCCACCAATCTTCGTCGCGGAGAGCGCGTACCAGATCCTGGATCGCATCGGTGGTAGCAATGGCGTTCAGAACTTCAACCGCGGCCCGGCGCGAGTACTCTGATTCATCTTTGAGAACTTCAAGCAACAAGCCTACCGTGGAAGCGTCACCCAGCTTACACACCGCATCGATGACGGCGGTTTGGACTTTCAAATCGGGGTCTCGCAAAGCGGGAACCAGTTCCGGGAGCTCTTCCTTAGCCTCCACCTGCATAAGGCTCCGAACCGCTTCGAGGCGCACTTCTCTAGATTTGTCTCGAAGAAGTACGGCCATTTCGTGATGGCCTTTTTCGCTCTTCATGTCACCGAGCATGCGGCACATGTAGAGACGGACCCACCAATCCTCGTGATCAATGAGGTCCACAATCTCGTTTTCAATGACTTTCTTATCGGTCCGCTCCAGAAGCCGCAAGATAACAGGTCGCTCAGTTTCTTTGGCCACCCGAACGCGTTCAATAAGCGTTCTCGCGTGCAATCTCTTGCCCTGACTCAACAAAACCTTCTCAAGGGTTTGGGTCGGAAACTCCGAGTCTTCCAATAGCTCAAGGAGCCCGTGCGGGTCGATCCGCTTCGATTCTCCAAGAACAGTGGTTACACCTGACACGACGGCAGGGTTGGAAGACCGAAGCGCTTCTGTGAAGATTGGAAGCGAATCGTCATCGAGGAGTTTATCAAGCAACCCTAGCGAGCGTTTTCGGGCAACGCCATGACTCAGGCTCTCTAATAGAGGCTTGATGGCATCGGACCCGTACCCCAGGATTTGCTCCTGAAGCGAAGTCATCTCTTCCTCCGGGATGGTATCAGCCCGAAGTTTCTGCATGGCCCGAGAGGCCTGGAGACGCTTGAAAATACTCAAGTTAGGATGTCGATTCGGTTAGCTTACGACAAACCACATGACAGCAGCACCTACGATGGCACCCGCTGCAAAAGCCATCAGCGTCGTGGGTAGCATGAGCTCGCTACGAACGGCAGCGCTTGGCTTTTCTTCTTGATTGCTCCCTTGGATAACTTGAAGCTGAGGGGGTTCCGCATCGGTCTCCGCAACTTTGGTCATCATTTCGTCAAGTTCAGACACGGAAAGAACGGTTGTTCCTTCGTAGGTGTTTGCACTCACCGGAGTCCCAGAGGCGGCATCGCCCCGCTTGTCCTCTTGGTAAGAAATCCAAAGTGAAAACTTGCCTACCCGAACAACATCGTTGTTCATGAGGTACTCGCGTTGCACTTGGTTGTCATTCACAAAGGTACCGTTAGCGCTACCTAAGTCTTCAACCGCATAGTACCCACCCGGAGTTTGTTCAATCTTCAGGTGATCGCGAGAGACACCCGGATTGTCTAGGAAAATGTCCGAGTTAGGATCTCGCCCAACGGAGATGCTGGTTTTGTTAAAAGTGAAGGTGCGCATGGGGCGCCCTTTTAGAGACAGACGAATCTTGATGACTTTTGAGTCAGACATATTGAACCCCGAGATCTGAGGTGAATCGTGTTTACACCCAAGATCAAAGAGACCTCGGGTAAAGATGTAACCTGAGTTTTTATCGGCAGATCGTAGGTAAACACTTAAGAAGAACCCCTGGGAATTGAGCGAAAATACCCAAGCACCCTCTAAGTCATTGATGCGAAGCACTTTAGAGCGGAGATTTTGCCCTTAAGCCGGGGGCTGGGGTGGACCCCCCTCAGGAGTGCTATGCTCTTTTGCTCAATACTCTTATGTCGAAGGAAATTAAGTGACTGAATCGAACCCAACCGCAGAATCCGCACCTGAAGCCTTGCCTCAAATTTCGCTCGATGACTTGTCTGAGCGCATGAAACGAGGCGTTGAAAATCTTGGATGGGACAAGCTGATGCCCGTCCAGGCCCAATCCATTCCCTACCTCGTGCAGGGGCGTGACATCATGATCCAGTCCCAAACGGGGAGCGGCAAAACGGGGGCGTTCTTATTGCCTCTCCTAGACCGGCTCGATCTGAAAAAGGCGCGAACCCAATGCCTCGTGCTGGTGCCCACGCGAGAGCTTGCTCGGCAAGTGCACCAGGAAGCCGTCGTCATGGCTCATGAAACCGGCCTCCGCTCGGTGGCGGTCTACGGTGGTGTTGGCTACGGCGCGCAGCTAGAAGCCCTGGAACAAGGGGCCCATCTCGTGGTGGGAACGCCCGGTCGCGTCCTCGATCACCTTCTTCGGCGCTCCCTCAAACTCGATTCCCTAAACACACTCATCTTCGACGAAGCCGATCGTATGCTCTCGGTTGGTTTCTACCCGGACATTAAAGCCATCGAGCCCTACCTGCCCGAAGAGCGCTCCGGCTTTATGTTCTCGGCGACCTACCCGCCCGGAGTTCAGTCCCTGGCGCATCAGTTTCTAAACAACCCCAGTATTTTGAGTCTCAGTCATGAGATGAAACATGCACCGGACACGGTTCACCTCGCCTACGAGGTTCCTCGAATGGAGAAGGACCGCTGTCTCGTCCGCTTGATTGAGGTGAAGAACCCCGACTCCGCCATTATCTTTTGCAACACCAAGGCACAGGTCAAGTTCGTGACCGTCGTCTTGCAACGCTTTGGGTACGACGCCGATCAGCTGAGTGCAGACTTGGCACAACGCGCCCGCGAAAAGGTTCTGGAGCGTGTTTACGAAAAGAACTTGCGGTTTCTAGTTGCCACCGACGTGGCCGCGCGCGGGATCGATGTGAACGACCTGTCCCACGTCATTCTCTACGATTTTCCCGAGGACCCCGAGTCCTACATTCACCGCACAGGCCGAACGGGCAGGGCCGGAGCAAGCGGCGTAGCCATTTCGCTAGTGGATAACCTGGAGCGCTTGCAGGTCACAGCGCTCGCCAAACGTTACGATGTGCCCATGCAGTTCGAAACCATTCCGGATGATGAGGAAGTTCAGGCGGTGGTGTCGGAACGGGTCACGGCCCTTCTAGAAGCCAAGCTTCGAAAACTTGACCGGTTGGTTCGGGAACGCATGGAGCGCATGATTCCCTTGGCCAAGCGTCTTGGAGAGAACGAAGGGGAAATCGACGTGGTGGCGATGCTCATTGATGAGTACTACCAGAAGAGTTTGCATAACCCCCCGGAAATGCCCGAGGCACCGCCACCATCGACGGCAAGTCCCTCCCAAAAAGGGCGGAACTTCAACCGGCGACGGTCATCGAAGAGGCGTCCGAGAAACTAAGGCATCTCGATCTTGCCCGGGTTTTGACCCGGAACAACAATGCGCGAAGCTTCCTGTCGACGCATTTCCTGAAGCTCTGTCATCATCTTCTCAACCGCTTTTTGAATGGCTTCGGGGAAGGCGGCCAAGGCTTCTTCCAGGTTGTTGGCTTCGATCTCAGTATGGACCGGCAGAGGACCTGCCTGCGTCATGAGCTGCGTTTCACCCATAAACGATTGGGTGCGTGTATCGTCAACCGACCCGTCAACTTTGACCGGAGTAAGAATGCGGATCAGTCCCATTCTGCGGTCGGTGATAATTTCCTCTTT
>JABDJR010000219.1 GCA_013003415.1 Candidatus Eiseniibacteriota bacterium
AAGTCTCCGATGAGGAAGGCTCACCGATCGCAGGCGTTTCCATTAGTCAGGTGGGTGGCTCGTCTGATCTAGGAACCACGGATGTAGACGGATTGGTGACCATCGTGCCTGAAGTGGGCGACGACGAAGTGGAGATTCGCCTCAACGTTCCCGACGACAAACTTGAAGTTCTGAATCCTTACTCCATCACAAAGCACCATCTGAATTCTCGACGACGCATCATTCGTCTACGGCAAAAATCCGATGCGGACATGGGGCTTACGGCTTCGGTTCAGATTTTGTCGAACCCCCAAGGAGCGACGGTGACCCTCCGAGGTGAGCTGTTGGGGCACACTCCTCTGGAACAGGAAGATCTTGCTACAGGTATGGCGCGGGTCGAGTTAGAGCTAGAAGGGTATCAGCCACTTCTGATTGACGTGGTCTTAACCGCGGGGCAAAACGCTCCCATTTCGGTCGATCTTGTTTCCAGCGATCTTGCGGACGGAGGGGGAGATCTAGAGACGGACCCCGATGGTGGCTCGGACCCAGATACGGACGCGGATTTAAATCCCGGTGATGCCATTCCCGATACTCCGGTTGATGAAACGCCAATTGACAACATCCCTGTCAACCAAGGTTCCCAAGAGATCGATGCTTTGAAGAATGAGATTTCTCGGCATCTTCAAACCCAAAGCTGGAGTGAGGCCGAGGCTGCTTTAAATCGCTTGGCCGCCATCGATCCCGGTCAGCCGAATATCACCCGCTGGCGCCAAGCGATTACAACGGGCAAGCAAGAAGATGAGCGCCGTATGCGCATCTCCATCCTCAGGAGTTCCATTCCCAGCCGCCTGAGTAATCAGGATTGGGTCGGGGCCCAGCGCGCAGCGAAAGAGCTGCTGCGCTACCAACCCAATGACATGCTTGCCAATCAGTGGCTGCGGGAAAGTGAGGAGAATCTAAACGCCAAAGAAGATCCTTCACCCCCGAAAGATGATCCCAATCCTGATCGCGATATCAGCAACCTCCTTCAAAAGTACGAAGACGCTCTTGAGGCTCTAAGTATTGAGTCCTACGCGAAGTTGTGGAAGTCGATCCCCAACAACCACAAAGATGGGGTCGAGCGCGGATTCTCTCAGATGACGGCGCTGAAGGTTGATCTGTCCGACATCAACATCCAGCGAAATGGAAACAATGCCAACGTCACCTTCACTGAAGCGCGAACGATTTCCCTGCGGGCGGGAAGTGATCAAAGTTTTAACCGTCGCGTCGAGCTTTCGCTGATTCGCGAAGGTGGTACTTGGTTGATTGAGAAGCTTGAGGGTCGCTAAAGTGCTATTCTTATAGTGTCTCCTCAGGGTTGTCTGGTGAGACAACAGGCTTTTACACCATGAATCAACCTCCCTCTTGTTCCCGCAGATTGTTCTTGTTCTTGCTTGCCGCCATCTTTGTCTTGGTTGCAGGAAACGCGGCAAACGCGGCAAATGCTCCTTACACCGTCATCGCCATCGTCGATGGCCCCCGAGGGAGCGAGTTTTTAGAAGAGCCTGGACGCCCTCACTGCCCGACCCTAGATGGTGTGCTCATACCGGGAGGCAGTTTTCTTCCTAATTTTCTGGCTGCGGGTGAAACGAAGACGTTGCCCGGCCATGCGGCCATCCTTACCGGGTGCGAGCAGCCTTTAGCGAACGACGGCACGGAACGACCAAGCCAACCGACCCTATTCGAGAAGCTACGTAAAGAAAAGGGACTTCCGATCACCCAGACATGGTTGGTCGGTGGTAAAGACAAGTTCTTAGCCTTGGGTTACAGCACTCACCCTGACTATGGAGCGGCCTACCAAGCTTCAACAAATGCCACGCTTCGAGATGACGTAAGCACCTATGGCGTTGCGACTCAGGTTCTAGCTCAAAGTCCGCCGCCTACCTTGACGGTCATCGCCTTTTCCAGCGTCGACTTGTTGGGCCACGCCGGAGACTGGCCTGGCTATTTGTCCGCGATTACGGTGGTGGATTCCCTTCTTGGTGAGCTTTGGAGTTTTATAGAAAGTGATCCTGTGCTCGGTGGGAACACAAATCTGTTCATAACCTCGGATCATGGGCGTCATCTTGATTCGGTGGGCGGGTTTCAAGAGCATGGAGACACTTGTGACGGATGTCGAAGACTACCGTTTGTCGCACTCGGTCCCGATATCAAATCCGGAGCCTCTTCGACCAAGATAAGAAGGCAAGAAGATGTTGAAACGACCGTGGCTTACTTGATGGGATTGATCCAAGGACCGATCACTTCAGGATTCGTGATGTCTGAGATTCTCGTGAATCCACCGGTCGTCAGTACCGAAGACACCTACGGTCCCCGCCTTCCTGTTGCCCAACCGAACCCCTTTCGATTCACGACGCGTTTGGTGGCCTCCCAGCCGATGACCTCGATGGAGGTCTTTGATATTAGGGGGGGCCAAATTTACGCGGTTGAGAAAGCTCCAAGCCGCTCATGGGTTTGGAGTGGAACCAGCTTTTCCGGCGCCGCGGTGGGGGCGGGGCTGTATTGGGTCAGACTCAACGGTCCCGAGTCCAACCAGATCGTGCGCGTAACCCTGCTTCCCTAGTTGTTTAGGGCGCCCTGCTGAATCCATTTGAGGGTGTTGTTGTAGTTGGTTTGACCCACTCCCCACAAACTCCGAATCCCTCCTGAGTGACTAACTTGCCCCGAAGGCTTTAGCAAGATGGGGCTGTTGGTGGGGTTCGCCTGATCGATGCGCGCCACCGCCCAACTATGAGAGGTGGTGTGGCAGTTCACGCACCCCTGACCACCCGGAGACTGAAGCACCGAAAGAATGTCATTCGAAAAACTCACCGCGCCTTCTCCGGTGGCGGTTACGGAGGCACAACCGGTTCCGGGGTCGATCGTGCACTGATAGGTGTTTGTATCGGTGGGGGTGAAGGCAACGATCACGGTGCGCATGGCATTCGGTGCCAGAGTATAGGCCCCCCCACCACTCACAAAGCTGAAGGCGGAGCAACCGCCACCTAGAGTCACCGTTCCCGAGAGGTCTCCATTGCCGGTGTTGGTGATGGTGAAGAACAGATTCTTCGAGGTGTTTGGCGTGACCAGCCCATAGGGAAGGGTGGTCGTGCTTATCTCGCACATGGGAGTGGGCTCATCGGCCGAGCCGGATAGGGTTACGTCGCCACAGCTGGTGGTGACGGTGCAGTTCTTGGTGCCTCCGGATTGAGGGTCAAAACGCACGGTCACCGTTTTAGATTCTCCAGCCCCCAACGAGAAGCTTCCGGCACCATTGAAAATCATGAAATCGGGGCAACTTGTTTGGGTGACCGAACCTTCCAGAGTCTGACCGCCTACATTCTCGATATCAAAGGTCATGTCTTCGAACTCTCCAACCAGAAGGTTGCTGAAGGAGAGAGAGCTTGTGCTTAGGGAACACACCGGAAGCGGATCGACCTGTCCCACGAGGCTGACGGTTCCACACTCCGTACCTAAGTCTACCGAGCAGGACAGTGCGTTTGAGCCGGTGGGGCTCCACGATAAATTCACGGTATGAACTTCACCATTTGCGAGCGCGAAGGCGCCTTCGCCTTGGGTGATCGTGACATCGGAACAGCCGTTAAGCGCAACCGAGCCGGCTAGCACGCCGGTGCCGTTGTTGGTGATGGTGAAGGAGTCCATGGCGCTTTCGCCTTCAAGAACGGTCCCAAAATCAATCGCCGAAACGCTGAGATCGCACACGGGCACCGGATCGGCGCCGTTCGCGGTCAGGCTGACGTTGTCGCCACAGGGGGAGACGATCTCACAGGTGCTTTGCCCTGCAGATTGAGGGGTGAAGTTCACGAGGACATCGTGGGTCTGACCGGCGGTGAAGTTGTAGTCCGCCGTCCCGGCTTCGATTTCATAGCCTTCACAGGCTCCGCTTAGGGTAAAGGTTCCCGACAAAGGTTCGGTGCCGTCGTTGGTGAAGGTGATGGTGCGCGTTGCGGTTCCCTTCCCGATGATGGTGGTCCCAAAGTCGACGGTGCTGTTTTCCGGGGCGCAACTAAAGACGGGTAGAGTGGTCCCTGCTCCGCTCAAAAAAACATCATCCCCACAGGGCGAGCTTAGGGTGCACTCAAAGGTGCCTTCGCTCGAAGGTGCAAACTCAAGATCCACCTGATGGGTTTCTCCAGGAGCAAAGTCGTAGTTAGCCGTGGCCGGGTCGAGGGTGAAGGCTTCACAGGTTCCGCTTAAAACGAAAGTGCCCGAGAGCGGTTCGGTGCCGGTGTTGGTGAAGATCACGCTGGCGTTTGTCATCTCGGTAACAAACACGGACCCGAAGTCGACGCTCGCCGAGTCTGGTGCGCAACTAAAGACCATGGGTTCGGCGGTGCCGACTACGGAAATGAGATCGTTGCAATCGACCAGAAGTTCGCAGGAAAGAGTGGCGGCCGCGGTTGGGGCAAAGCGAACCTTCACTTCATGAGTGCCGCCAACGTCCATGGTGTAGTTTTCGGTGCCGTCTAAGAAGAAGACGTCGTTGCAGTCGGTAGAAACGGAACCCGAAATGGGAAGGGGCCCTTGGTTTTCAAGAAGTACCGTGCGATCAGAAGTCTGGCCCACAATGAGAGTGCCGAAATCGATGATATCGGCGCTGAGGGTGCAGAAGGGTTGAGGGGGGACACCGCGGCCGGTGACGGTTACCGGATCATCGCAATCCTCAGTAGAGAACGTGCAGTTGATCGAAGACTCATCGGTTGGTGTGTAGGTCACCGTGAACAACTTGGTTTCGCCAGCGGTCAGGCTGTAGTTGGGGTCGTCGATAGCGATTGTCGACGGACAAGAGGTGAGGAGGACGCCTCGAAGCGTGCTGCCGCCGGTGTTTTCGATGCTAAAGGTCAGGGATTCAGACTGACCGATATCCACATCGCCAAAATCTAGACTGAGCGTGCTTAGACTGCACATCGGGTCGAGATCGACCACCGTACCGCTCATGGCCAGGGGGCACGGTTCGGTCAGCTCACATTCAAAGAAACCCACGCCTGATGAACTGAGTGAAAAAGTGACGACTTGAGAGGAGTCCGGTTCAAGATCGTAGTTTCCACCGGATACAACGGTGAACTCATTGCAATCCGCGATCGATCCGGTTATTCGTGTGGTTCCGGTGTTTGTCAACATCGTGGATGCCGTCGTTGCCTGGTTGATAGTGGTCGTACCGAAATCCAAAACGTCGGGGCTGAAGGTGCAGGCAGTGAAGTCTCCGCCTGTACCCAACACGGATACCTGAGAGCACAAGTCCGACAGAGTAATGTTGCAGAAGGAGGTCGTGTTTGATGTCGGCGTGAATTGAACCTCAAGCGTGACGGAATCTCCCGCCGCCACTTCAAGGGGCCCGCTTTGCAGGAGGGCGAAATCAGTGCAGGGGTCGACCAGGGTCGGGTCGATGGTCAGGGCTGCCGTCCCCGGATTTCGAACCACAAAAGACTGGGTGGCACTCTGCCCCAATAGGACTTCTCCAAAGTTCACCACCGTTGTAGAAAGTTCGCAAAGCGGTTCGGTGCCTTCATCGGCGAAACCGCTGAGTTGCACCGGGTCGCAATAGGAGGCGACCTTCAGGGAAGCGGATGCACTTTCTGCGGCCGCGGGGTTAAAGCGAATGGTGATGCGTCGGAGTTGTCCCGCCTCCAACACGAAACGTCCTCCCCCCTCGGTTACAAAGAAGGAGTCGTTCTCTCCCTGAAAGGCAACGTTCCCGAACAAGGGCCCGGATCCAAAGTTCCGAACCACGATCGTGGTGTCGCTCATGGCCCCCATGAGCAAGGTTCCAAAGTTAATGGAGGAGGGGCGGATGAGGCAGGACGGATTGCCTTCTTCTGGAAAGAAGACGCCGTCTCGTTCGGTGCAGGTAAAGCTAAGAAGAGCTAACCCAAGAACGAAAAGGAGAAAGAAAAAGTTTTGGGGACGATGCGTATCGATAGAAGGAGGGCTCATGATCTAGGGATTAAACCGGGGACAGGCGCATGCGTCAACGGGCTAAAGAGGGTGGTCAAGGATCGGGTCGGCAGGTAGTCTCACCAACCGAGAAATCAACCGACCCGCCTCCTCCTATGGCGTTAGGGAAAGGAACCACGTGATGCGCTCTCGCACTTCCCACATCACCTCAAGTCTTGTTCTCCTGCTTTTGTTTTTGGTGCCATCAAGTGTGCAAGCCCAGAGTTTCAATCTCCGAGACTTGCTAACAGAGTTTGTGGCCCAGGGAGTTTCCTTAGCCC